>NZ_JAUSUX010000031.1 GCF_030813795.1 Desulfofundulus luciae
CGGTCACCCTCTCAGGCCGGCTACCCATCGTCGCCATGGTAGGCCGTTACCCCACCATCTAGCTAATGGGACGCGGACCCATCCATTAGCGGCCAGCACTCAACCCGCTGCCTACATGTCGCCTTACCCGCTACCCCCCCTCCCGGGAGATTGCCTTCCGTAAGACCGCCATGCAAACACCGGGTTGAGTGCTCGGCCTTTCCTCCCCCAGCCATGCGACCAGAGGAGCGTATCCAGTATTAGCGCCAGTTTCCCGGCGTTATCCCGGTCTAATGGGCAGGTTATCCACGCGTTACTCACCCGTCCGCCGCTATCCAGCACTCAACTCGCTGTATACCTGATGCACTACCCCCCTTCTTCCCTCCCGGGTGAAAGGGTTTCTCTTCTGCATCACGTACACACCGAGTTGAGTGCTGGACCGCTCGACTTGCATGTGTTAGGCACGCCGCCAGCGTTCGTCCTGAGCCAGGATCAAACTCTCCATTAATTCTTCAAGTCCGTCCATGCTCCTTCGGAATTACTGCTCGCCTTTCCTGCAAGGTTCAGGCCGCTTCCGCACCCCCATAAAAAGGCGCTTCCGCCATACCTTCCCCTTTCCTTCTTCCTCCCTGTTTAGTTTTCAAGGACCATTACCCGCGCTCAACGCGCAAGTGTAATTGTATCACATTATTGCTGGTTGAGTCAAGAGCCATTTTTTACTTGCTAATTACCGTTGGCAAGTAAATATGATAATGCACTGGCACCGAAAGATCAACAGGTAATTTATAGGGATATGTCCTCCCATATGCCTTGTTTGTGCCAGTTCAAATAACTATATTTCTCGAGCGCCAGTTTTCGGGCCGTGAGACGCTCACCCGCGGTCAGTTCTGACGGAATTAGATCGATGCCTAGAGCCGTGGCAAATCCCTGGGCCACAACACGGCAAACCTGGTCGTAGCCGGGTGCCTGGGGCAGTACCCGGTCCAGTGCGGTGGCCTTCGCTCCAAAAGCCGCCTTCACCCGCTGGCGCACCGCTTCCGAGGGAAAGGCCAGGACGGTAAAAAGTTTCTCTTCATCTACACTGAGCAGTATGGAACCGTGCTGCAGAATGATTCCCCGCTGCCGGACCTGGGCGCTCCCCACCAGTTTCTTGCCCGCTACCGCTACTTCATATCCCGAGGGGGAGTCGAAACAGGCGGCCGATAATTTTGACCGCAATTCCCGCTGCGTTTTGCCAGGACTGAACAAGTCCACCTCTACCCCCAGCAACCGCAAACCGGCCACCAGTCCCTGGCTCAACAGACGGTATGTTTCCAGCACACTGCCGGGCAGGAATTTCTGGGCAATGATAACGCTATAGGTTACTTCCCGGTCGTGGAGAACGGCCCGGCCTCCGGTAGGGCGGCGTACCAGGCCAATGCCCATGCGCCGGCAGGCTTCCCGGTCTACTTCCCGGTCGGCATTTTGAAAGTACCCCAGGGACAGGGTGGGTGGATCCCACCGGTAAAAACGCAATGTGGGCGGCACCTCACCCCGGCTGTGATGAACTAAAATGGCTTCATCCACGGCCATATTGGTGGCCCCGTCGCCAGCTCCCGTCTCCAGCAAACGCCATTGACGGGGCCACGCAGCCGCAGCGGCTTTTGTTTCCCCGCTAAACAAATCTACCCTCTCCTTTCTCAGGCGGCCCGGGCTGGAGAACCGCCCGGCCCTCTTACCGATACACCGTTATACCATCAGCTCCCGGCACGCCAGCGCAGGTCGGGCTTGCGGGCGGCAGTCGCTTCGTCCAGCCGTCCCAGGTAGGTGGTGCAGGGGGCACCCTTTACCTTTTCGGGATCTTCCTCCACCTCCCGGGCAATCTCGATCATGGAGGCAATGAAACGGTCCAGGGTTTCCTTGCTTTCCGTTTCTATGGGCTCGATCATCATTGCTTCTTCCACGATCAACGGGAAGTAAATGGTTGGCGGGTTAAACCCGCGGTCTAAAAGCCGTTTGGCCATATCCAGGGTCTTTTGTAGATCAACTCTTTTTCACCAATTCCTCATAGGCTTTGGCGTCCATCAGGTCGTCCAGCTCCCCAGGGTCGGACATTTCAACCATGATCAACCAGCCATCGCCATAGGGGTCCTTGTTGATCAAATCGGGGTGATCAATGACTCCCTGATTAACCTCCACCACTTTACCGCTTACCGGGGAATAGAGGTCGGAAACCGATTTCACCGATTCCACCGTACCGAAGGACTCCCCGGCAGCCACTTCATCCCCAACCTGGGGCAGGTCTACGTAGACCACATCCCCCAGGGACTCCTGGGCATAAAAGGTAATGCCTACGGTTCCACGGTTCTCCTCCACGCGGATCCATTCGTGATCTTTGGAATATTTCAGGTCGTCAGGATACATGACAAAACCTCCTTCAATAGACTTTAGGGGTAATTTTAGCCAGGCCCGCCAGTAAAGACTACTACTTTCGCCGGTAAAAATGTAATGGTACTACTTTGGCCTGCAGTTTTCTGCAAATTTTCCATGGCAGGTACCTCCCAACCAACCTGACATTAGTATGGCCAACTCCCCCAAAAAAACAAAGACAGGGGAGAGCGAACACACCCATCTCCTCTGTCCTGGAACCTGAGAGTTTCATTTCCCGCTTACGGGAAACTTGCCCCGTCGGTGTTCCTTCCTAAAGGGAAGGAATCTCTCCAGAGGCCCGTCCTGCTGCTTTACCGGGCGAAGGATTAAAAAAGGTTAATCGCCCTTCAAGCAGCCCTCATCCGGCATTTTAAGTTTTCCATTAAACGCCATCCTGACTGCCGGACGGTTATCTTGCCCAGTTAGTTGCTCAAGCAAACTTCAGTACGTTCACGTTCCGTGGCTACACCGGGCTTTCAGAGTGCATACTGGCAGTTTTTTTGTTTCCACACCGGGCGTGATTTTCCTCCTGCCGGCAAAAAATTTTTACCGTCCCATTTTTTCAAAAAGCATTTTTTATATGCTCCAGGGATTCCACCCGTCCGTTAAGCCCATATTTAATGGCCAGGACATCGAAACGTACCGGCCCCCGGTGTCCCCCGCTCGCCGCCAGGTAGTAGCGGGCCACCCGGCGCACTCTGGCCTGTTTTTCCCGGCCCACGCTTTCCTGGGGCAGGCCAAAATTATCCGTTGTCCTGCTGCGCACCTCCACAAAGACCAGTGTAAGGCCGTCCAGGGCAATGATGTCCACTTCCCCATGGGGGCAGCGAAAATTACGCTTCAACAGGCGGTAGCCCTGCCCGGCCAGGTAACGGGCCGCCTCTTCCTCTCCCTTACGCCCCTGGTTTTTTCTTTGCAGGGTCACCGACCTCCCCCCTTTGAGCCAGGCATTAAATTAAATTTTTCTCCTGCAGGTACTCCATGAGCAGCCTGGCCGTGTTACCGGTAATCTTCAGGCAATGGCGCAGGTGTTCCGGTGTATCAAAGGGATGGGGGTTCAAGGACCGGCAACAGGTCGCTCCGAACTTTTCCTCAAAACGATCGTGGAAGTTCCTTGCCAATTCATAGGCCCGGTGGCGGTCCTGCCGGTGATCGGTACGCCCACAAAGCAGGCCAAGAACCATGGTGGAAGCAGTCAGCGCCCCGCAAAGGCAACCCGCGTGTCCCAGCCCGCCCCCAAAGCCGGTGGCCAGGCGGACGAGATCCCGTTCCACCTCCGGGACCACCACTTCCCGGAAAGTCAAAAAAATGGACTCGGCACAGTTATAGCCCTCACGGAAGTAGTTCCCTGCCCTGTTCCTTGCTTCAAGAGCCAGATCTTCAGCCATTTTGCACCACTCCGTTCTGGATTAATCACGTTGTTG
Source organism: Desulfofundulus luciae (assembly GCF_030813795.1). Classification (NCBI taxonomy): domain Bacteria; kingdom Bacillati; phylum Bacillota; class Clostridia; order Eubacteriales; family Peptococcaceae; genus Desulfofundulus; species Desulfofundulus luciae. The sequence continues at coordinate 3,813 of NZ_JAUSUX010000031.1, forward strand.
GTTTATTTCTCCAAACATCCTCTTAGTCCTTTCTAAGCTGATTAAGAAGTTATAAACAATACCGGTAAGGAAACATCTGGAATGAGAAACTCATATAATAACAAGAAATTTACGGGAGGAGATTCCGTATGGATGGCCAGATTACCGGGCGCTATACCAGCAAAAGGCACCTCCAGGAGGAACACATGGCGGGCGACAGGCAGACGGTTCACCCGGGTGACATGGATTACCCGCCCTACGGAGGAGCGTTCACCCCGGTCAGGGCCAAGCCACTGCTGCCGGAGTTACTTCGCTTAAGAGGTATTTCCGCCCGGACCATTCAGGAGCACTATAAACTTTATGAGGGTTATGTCAACAAAACCAACGAAATTCGTAACCGCCTGCGTACGGTAGACCGTGCGTTGGCCAACTCCACGTACAGCCCGCTGCGGGAACTGAAGGTGGAAGAGAGCTACGCCACCAACGGGGTGAAGCTTCACGAGCTTTATTTTGGCAACCTGGGAGGGCCGGGCGGGCAGCCCACGGGTGCCCTTTATGAAGCCATTGTTTTAAGTTACGGCTCTTACGAGTTTTGGGAAAACGATTTTAAAGCTTCGGGGCTGGCCTCACGGGGGTGGGTGATCCTGTCCTACGACCAGGACGACGGCTTTTTGCACAACTACTCGGCCGATGCCCATAATGCGGGTATTTTTGTTCGCACGCAGCCCATCCTTGTTTTGGACGTGTACGAACATGCTTATTATATGGATTACGGTACCGACCGCCGGAGCTACATTGAATCCTTCTTCCAGAACATAAACTGGGCCGTGGTCAGCGCGCGCTTTCATGCCCTGGTGCAAGGACGGTAAAAAAGCGGGGCATTGAAACCCCGCTTAAGTTATAAGTTCTTTATTCTAATTTCTAGGGCAAAAAGAAGAAGGAATGGGCCGCCGTGTTGACTACTTCCGACAACGGTCCGGGATAAATGCCCAGCACCAGGGTGGCCACCATGGTGATAATCAGGGTCAGGGCCACCGGGCCGCTCAAAGAAATGGGCGTATTATCAACCGGTTCGTCACGGTACATGACCAGGGCTACCCGCAGGTAGTAGTAAACCGACACCATGCTCATGATCAGGCCGATGAAGGCCAGCCACAGGTAATTGTCCACAACGGTCTTGAAGAGATAGAATTTGCCCACAAAGCCCGCCAGGGGCGGAATACCGGCCATGGAGAGCATGGAGATGACCATTACCGCAGCCATTAAGGGGGAGCGCTGGCTCAAACCCGCATAGTCCTTGATTTCGTCACTGCCGGTGACACTGTAGAAATAAGTTACTACGGTAAAAGCGCCGATGGTAGCAAAGGCATACAGGAAAGCGTAGAACATTACGCCCTTAATCCCGGCTTCACTGGCAGTAACTAGACCGACCAGGATGTAACCTGCCTGGGCTATACTGGAGTAGGCCAGCAGGCGCTTGATGTTGGTCTGAGGGATGGCCACCAGGTTGCCTACAATGATGGTAACAGCCGAAAGGATGGCCACCAGCATGGTCCAGTGGGCCCAGAGCCCCGGCAGGGCCGCTACAAACACCCGCAACAGGACGGCAAAGGAGGCCGCCTTGGAACCCACGGCCAGGAAGGAGGTCACCGGTGTGGGTGCCCCTTCGTATACGTCCGGCGTCCACATATGGAAGGGCACGGCGGAAATCTTGAAACCCAGGCCTGCCACCAGCATGGCCACGCCCAGGATCATGGCTGGCACGGGCTCTGTGGTTACCGCCCGGCTCACTTCGGAGATGCTCACCGACCCGGTCACCCCGTAAACCAGGCTCAGGCCGTACAGCAGCACCGCCGAGGACATTCCCGCCAGGAGGATGTATTTAATGCCGGCTTCCACCGACCTGGTTTCGGTACGGCGGAAGCACACCAGCACGATAAAGGCAATGGTCATGAGCTCCAGCCCCAGGTAAAGGGTCATGAAGTCTCCGGCCGAGGCCAGCACCATCATCCCCAGGGTGGCAAACAGCATCATGCTGTAATACTCACTTTGATCGCCCATCTCGTCAACGTAGCGCATACAGCCCAGGGTGACCAGAAAGGCCGCCGTGAGGAAGGTTACCTTGAAGAAGATGGCATACCGGTCCACGATAAAGATGCCTTCATAAAGGGAACCCTGATTGTTCCACCCGGCGATGGTCAACCCCAGCACTCCCAGCAGTCCCAGGGCCGTAACCCAGCCCAGGCCGTGACGGGAGCCTTTGGGAACGAGCAACCCCAGGATCAGTACACCAAGGCCCAGGATGGCCATGGCAATCTCAGGCGCCAACAACGAGAGACCCACATTCATCTAGAAACTCCCCCCTAACTGAAGCGCACCGCTAATCTCAGCCATCAGGGGCACGATGCCGCTATTGACCATGTCGAAGAGCAGGAAGGGGAGAAGACCGCCCATCACCAGAACGGTACCCAGTACGGCCAGGGGCACCAGCTCGGGACCCCGGATGTCCTTCAAAGAGTCATACTCAGGACGGGGCGGCCCAAAAAGGGTGTTGGCACCGGCCCGCAAGGCATAAAGGGCGGTGATGATAATCCCGGCAATGGCCACCACGGCAAGGCCCCCGTAAACCTTAAAGGAGGCCACAAAGATGGTAAACTCGGGTATAAAGCTCACCAGGCCGGGCAGACCCAGGGAAGCCATGGCCGCCAGCATGAAGGCCACGGCCAGGCGGGGTGTCTGCCGGGCCAAACCGCCCAGATCGGGAATCCAGCGGGTATGGGTCTTTTCGTAAATGAAGCCGATGGTGGAAAAGAACAGTGCCGCCATGATACCGTGGGCAAACATGTTGGCCACGGCGCCGTTCAGGCCAATGACGTTCAGGGAAGCCACGGCCAGGAGCACATAACCCATGTGACTCACGCTGGAGTAACCGACAATATACTTGAGGTCTTTCTGGGCCAGGGCTGCCATGGCCGCGTAGGCCACGCCACATACACCCAGCACGGCAATCACCGGTGCCCAGAATTTAGCTCCCACCGGCAGGACATAAAGGGCGATGCGAATTAAGCCGTAACCACCGATCTTTTTCAGCACCCCGGCGTGAATCATACTCACCGCCGTGGGAGCGCCGGCGTAACCGTCGGGCGACCAGGAGTGGAAGGGCCACATGGAGAGCAGCGAACCAAACCCAAAGAGCATGAGCGCAAAGAGCCATTTCTGGTCGAATTCGCTCAACCCCTGGGCGGCCCGGGCCAGGCCCGTGAAGCTCATGTCGGGCGCGCCGGTAATGGCCGCAGTCTTCACAAACAGGGCAATCACGCCCACCAGCAGGAAGGCCGAACCAATCAAAAGGTAGATGGTCAGCTTCATACCGGCGTATTCCTTGGTGACCCGCTTGGTGCTACCCCAGATGATCACCAGGATGTAGATGGGAATGACCACCACTTCGTAGAAGAGCAGGAAGATAAACAGGTCCTGGGCCACAAAGGTGCCCATCACACCGGTGATCAAGAGGCACAGCAGGATGAAGAAGTCCCGCGGACGGTGGTCGACATTCCAGGAGGCAAAAACCGCCGAAAAACCAATCAGGTTGGTCAGCAACAGCATGGGCAGGCTGATACCGTCCACGCCCAGGAAGAAAGTGACGCCCAGGTCTTTAATCCAGGGCACCTGCTGCACAAACTGCAAGCCGCCCAGGGATTGGTCGTAGGCAAAGTACACGTACAGGGACAGGGCCATGGAAATGAAGGTTCCCGTGGCCGCGATACACTTGATGAGCATGTGCTCCTCCCGGGGAATAAAAGCCATGATCACCGCTGCCACCACGGGAGCAAGCAGGATGGTTAGTAAAACGGGGAAGCCTTCCATTTACTTCACACCCCCCACAATCAGGCTGGCAGCCGAAGGACCGGTAAAGGCCAGGAGAACGACCACGGCCAGCACACCCAGGAAAAACACCAGGGCGTAGTTCTGGAGCCGGCCGGTGTTGCTAACCCGCAGGCCTTCGCCAAACAGGCAGGTCAGTGCGCCCAGGCCGTTGACGATAACGCCGTCCACCACGTAGATGTCGAACAGGTAGAACAGTTTGGCCGCACCATCAATGATGGTATGGTTGAACCAGAGGTATATTTCATCAATATAGTACTTGTTGTACAGGATAGTGTAGATGTGCTTGTAACGTTCGGCCAGATCCTTTGCCCTGGCTTTGGTCTTATCCACACAGTAGAGCTGGTAGGCCAGGTAAATACCGGCTGCAGCCAGCACGATGGAGCCGATCATGACCCAGTAGTTGGGCTCTACGTGGTGAGGATGCCCAAAGAAGATCCACTCGCCCCAGTAGGGCGCCCAGGGAGTCCCCACCAGACCGCCAACGGCAGATAAAATAGCCAGGCCGATCAAGGGCAGGGTCATTACCGGAGGAGACTCGTGCGGGTGGTTCTCCGGATTCTCGTCGCCAAAGAAGGTCAGGAAGATTAGCCGCCACATGTAAAAGGCGGTCAGGAAAGCGGTAAAGGCAGCCATGACAAAGAGGACATAATGTCCGCTCTCCAGGGTCATGGCCAGGATTTCGTCCTTGCTCCAGAACCCGGCAAAGGGGGGAATACCGGCTATGGCCAGGCCACCAATGACAAAAGTCCAGCCGGTAATGGGCATTTTTTTGATCAGGCCGCCCATCTCCCACACGTCCGCCTTATGGTGCAGAGCATGCAACACGCTGCCGGCGCCCAGGAACATGAGGGCTTTAAAGAAGGCATGGGTCCACATGTGGAACAGACTGGCCGTCATGCTGCCCACCCCCAGGGCCAGCATCATATAACCAATCTGGCTGACCGTGGAGTAGGCCAGAATGCGCTTGATTTCCCGCTGGGTGACGGCAATGGTGGCGGCAAACAGGGCCGTAAAACCACCGGTGATGGCCACCAGTTCCATGGCATTGGGCACTTCGTGGAAGAGGAACATGGTCCGGGCCACCAGGTAGACACCGGCCACCACCATGGTAGCGGCGTGGATCAGGGCGCTGACCGGGGTGGGGCCTTCCATGGCATCCGGCAACCATACGTGCAGGGGGAACTGGCCCGACTTACCGATGGGCCCGATAAACACCAGCACGGCAATAAGGCTTAACACGCCGAAAGTGGTATATTGCTCAAAGTGGGCAATTTTTTCGGAAAGCTCCACCAGGTTCAAAGTGCCAAAGACAATTTGCAGCGATAAAAGCCCGAGCAATAAACCGAAGTCGGCAATACGGCAGGTGATAAAGGCCTTCTTTGCCGCCTCCCGGGCGGAAATCTTGTGGCTGTAAAAACCGATCAACAGGTAGGAGCAAAGACCGACCAGTTCCCAGGCCACAAACATTTCCAGCAGGTTGCTGGAAATGGCCAGCAGGAGCATGGAGGCAGCAAAGAGGGAAACGTAGGAGAAGAACACCGAAAAGCCGGGATCGCCTTTCATGTAACCGATGGCGTAGATGAAGATCAAGGACGCCACCATGGAAACCATGAAAATCATCATGGCCGATACGGGATCAAGCTGCACCCCTACGTCTATCTGCAGGCCGGGCATGGAAAACCACCGGACAGCGTAGACCAGGGGTTTTTCCGTAAATTCCGGGTTGGTAAACACGCCATAGGCGGCAAAGGCTGAAACGATAAAGGCACCCACTATCCCGGCCACGGCCACCAGAGCGCTGAGCATGGGCCAGGGCCTGGTCAAAAAGACGATGGCTAAAAAGGCCAGAGCAGGCAGCAGGGGTACCAGCCAGGCGTGCTGCATCGCAAATTCAACCATCTCGTTGGACACCCACCTTTCCTACCACTTAAGCCAGTCAAAGTCATCCAGGTTAACCGATACCCTGTTGCGGTAGATGGCAATAATGATGGCCAATCCAACCCCCACTTCGGCAGCGGCCACCGTGATTACGAAAATGGCAAAGAGCTGGCCCAGGAAAAGGGTGGGGGTAATATACTTGCTGATGGCCACCAGGTTAATGTTCACGGCATTGAGCATCAACTCAATACAGATGAGCACTGCGATGGCATTCCTTTTGGCCAGTACGCCAAAAAGACCAATACCAAAAAGCAGCGCCGATAGCACCATGTAGTGGGTGAGGCTAATCGTTGTGAGCATCGGCTTTTACCTCCTTGGCCAGGAAAATGGCTCCCACCAGGGCCACCAGCAGGAGAATGGCAGCTACTTCAAAGGGAATTACGTACTTGCTCAACATAATTTCGGCAATGTTTTCTACGGTTTTTTCCGGTACGGCTACTGCCGGGCTCACCCACGGGGTAGTTGCGGCAAGATAACCGCAAACGACCAGCACCAGAGCCACCACCCCTGCCGCGGCTTTGGTCTGGCTGTTAAACAGGTTGGTGCTCCCCATATCGCCGCGCTGGATGAGCATGATACCGAAGACCACCATGATACACACCGCACCGGCATACACCAGTACCTGCACCGCGGCCAGAAAATCGGCGTCCAGGGTCAGGAACAGGCCGGCCATGGCCACAAAGCATACCGCCAGCCAGAGCACCGAGTGCACAATATTTCTAAGCATGACCACCAGGAGGGCCGATCCCAGGATGGTCGCGGCCAGCAGGTAGAAAGCGGCAGTCATCCAAATGCCTTCCATATAAATTAACCCTCCTCACCAGGAGCCTTGCCGGCGGCTACTTCTGCCTTGGCGGTCTTGGCCCGGGCCCCCGCCGGATGTTCGGCAGCGGCTTCCGCCGGCTCCTCCTCGGGTAAAGCTTCGGGAGCAGGACGATCCACCAGCACAAGGCGAACCTTGTCCCGGTAGTACTGATTCATGTTGATTACATGACTGAACTTAAGGGCGTCTTTATTGCACGACTCCACGCACAGTCCGCAAAACAGGCAATATTCGATACGCATGACATACTTGGTCAGGTACTGCTTTTTGCCCACCTTCTCCTTGGTGATCTGAATTACCTTGTTGGGACAGGCATTGGCACACAGACCGCAGGCAATGCATTTATCCACATCCAGTTCAAAGCGACCGTGATAACGTTCAGGCAGGGGAACCTTTTCCTCTGGATATTGCACAGTTACCTTCCTGGTAAACAGTTCCTTCCAGGTGATGGCCAGGCCCTTTAACAGTCCTTGTCCGAACATCTAATCACCACCCTATCGCCCGGTAGATGTACATGCCCACACCGGTGACAAAAATGTTGGCCAGGGAAAGCGGCACCAGCACCTTCCATCCAAAACCCATTAACTGGTCAACCCGGATACGGGGGTAGGTCCAGCGCAACCACATAAAGATGAAGATCATGGCGTAGACCTTGATAAAGAACCAGAACCAGGATGGCAGGAAGGTCCAACCGAAGGGGGCAAGCCAGCCGCCCAGGAACATAATGGTGCACATGCAGGAAATGACCATCATGCTGCCGTATTCCGCCAGCATGTACATGGCATAGCCCATACCGCTGTATTCGGTATAGGGACCGGCAATTATCTCCGACTCACCTTCTACCAGGTCGAAGGGGGTACGGTTGACCTCGGACACCCCGGCAATGAAGTAAATCAGGAAGGCCAGGGGTTGCGCAAAGATGAACCACGTGCCGCGCTGGGCATTGACAATTTCGGTAATACTCAGGGTTCCGGTAAGCATGATTACTCCCAGCAGGGACAGTACCAGGGGCAGCTCGTAGCTGACCATCTGGGCCACCACCCGCATGCCGCCCACCAGGGAGTATTTGTTGTTGGAGGACCAGCCGCCCATCCAGAAGATAATGGTGGAAAGGGAGGCTACGGCCAGGATGTAGAAGACGCCGATGTTCAGGTCAATGGGAGCCATGCCCTCTCCCCAGGGAATGACGGCAAAGGCCATCATCGGGGGAACAAATACAAGTATGGGAGCGGCCAGATAGACGAACTTATCCACCCGCCGCGGGATAATAATTTCCTTGGCCAGAAGTTTCACTACGTCTGCTACAGTCTGGAGCAGACCCTTGGGACCAACCCGGTTGGGTCCGATCCGGCACTGGATATAAGCCGCGACCTTCCGTTCCATGTACACCAGCCAGACGACGTTGAGGGAAACAAATATAATAACTGCCAGTAGCTTAACGACCATGACGATAAATTCACTGGCCAAGGGAGGCACACCGGCACCGGCCAGGTAGGTTCGCAGGCCCGCGGCAATACCGGTAAAAATATTTTCACCCATGCCTCTTCTCCCCTAACTCCATTTTTTAGCAGTCAACTTCGCCCAGAACTATATCTAGACTACCCAGGATAGCAATGACGTCGGCAATCTTCCAGCCCACCAGCAATTCATCCAGATAGCCCAGGTTAATGAAGGAGGGCCGGCGGAAATGCACCCGGTAGGGCTTGGGGCTGCCGTCGCTAACTACATAACAACCCAGGATGCCCTTGGAGCTTTCAATTTCCGCATAGGCCTCCCCGACGGGGGGTTTAATCACTTTGGGCATTTTAGCCATAATGGGGCCTTCAGGCAGGCCCTCTATCGCCTGCTGGATGATGCGGGCCGACTGGCGAATTTCTTTGATCCGGCAGACAAAGCGGTCAAAGCAGTCCCCGTTTTTCCCCACCGGTACTTCAAAATCAAAACGGTCGTATACCCCATAGGGACGCACCTTGCGCAGGTCGTAGGGAATACCGCTGCCCCTTAAAACAGGACCGCTCAGGCTGTAATTGATACCCATCTCGGGAGTGATGATCCCGACATATTTTGTTCGGGCCTGGAAGATCTCGTTGCCCGTAATCAGGCCGTCGTATTCGTCGCACAGGGAGGGAAGATCTTTCAAGAATTTTTCCAGGGGTGGGAAAAACTCGGGGGGTAAATCATCGGCTACTCCCCCAATGCGGAAATAGCTGAAGGTCATGCGGGAACCGGAAACCATCTCCAGGAGGTCCAGCACCCGCTCCCGGTCCCGGAAGCAATAAAGAAATCCGGTAAACCCGCCGATGTCCACGCTGTAGGTACCTACGGCCACCAAATGGCTGGCAATCCGGGAAAGCTCACCCACAATAACCCGGATATATTCAGCCCTCTCGGGCACTTCGATCCCCATCAGCTTTTCCACCGCTGCCACATAACCCCAGTTCATGAGCATCGAGGCCAGGTAGTCCATGCGGTCGGTGTAGGGAATTACCTGGGTGTAGGTCCGGGCTTCCGCCAGCTTTTCAATACCCCGGTGCAGGTAGCCGGGAACGGAAGTGGCCTTCACCACCACCTCGCCGTCCAGTTCCAGGATAATCCGGAACACACCGTGGGTGCTGGGATGCTGTGGGCCCATGTTTAGCACGTAAGTTTGGGTTTTCATTTACACACCTCCCGAAAATCGTGGAAGGCTACTCCCTGCCACCTTCCCATTGAAAATCCTTGCGCAAGGGGTGGCCCTTGAAGCTATCGTCCAGGAGGATACGGGTGGGATGGCCGGGATAACCCGTAAAGTTGATCCCCATCAAATCGTATACCTCCCGTTCCTGCCATTTGGCCCCACCCCAGAGCGGGCACAGGGAAGGTGCGGCAGGATTCTCTTTGTCCTCCAGCTTCACCTTGACCATCAGGGTGTGATTGTGTTTAAAGGAGACCAGGTTATAAACAACCTCAAACCGATCCGGGTAATCGGCTGCCGTGAGGTTGGTCAGAAAATCAAATGCATATTCGGGGTTTTCCTTTAATTCAGTCATCACGGGAATGAGATCTCCGGCGGGAACAAGGAGCACCCCTTCCCCAACGATCTCAATCGCGGGGAATTTTTCTTTTAGCGCTTCCAGCAACTGCGCAGGCGGTTCATAACTAGCCACGGGGCAGCGTCACCACCTTTGGATTCTTGATTTTATCCCGCAGCATCAGAAAGCCTTCGATAACCGCCTCGGGCCGGGGCGGGCAGCCGGGTACATAAACATCCACCGGCAAAAGCTTATCCACACCGGGAACAACATAATAGGAATCTACAAAGGGCCCCCCGGAAATAGCACAGCTCCCCACGGCAATAACCCACTTGGGCTCACTCATCTGCTCATAGAGCCGCACCACAAAGGGGGCCGCCTTCTTGGTTACCGTACCCGCCACAACCATCACATCTGCCTGCCGCGGGGTTCCGCGCATCACCTCGTATCCGAAACGGGAGAGATCAAAGCGTGAAGCGTTGGTAGCCATCAGGGCCTCAATGGCACAGCAGGCCAGGCCGAAGCCCAGCGGCCACAGGGAATGGGCCCGGGCAATATTCAGGAGCTTTTCCAAAGGGGCGATATGAACCAATCGCTTGACCTCATCGACAACTGCCGGGTCCTTCGTCAGCCTTTCCACCGGGTGGTTATCCTTGGTCACTTCCATTCTAACGCTCCTTCCTTCCAGGCATACCAGAGGCCCACAATTAAAATGAAGAGGAAGATAATCATTTCAATAAAAGCAAACAACCCCAGGCTCTGGAACTTGACGGCCCATGGATACAGGTAAATTGTTTCCACGTCGAAAATGACAAAAAGCAAAGCGTAGAGGAAATAGCTGGTCTTGAACTGCACCCAGGTGGGGCCAATGGTGTCCACGCCGCACTCATAGGGTTCATACTTCTGCCCCTGATAACGACGCGGGTGAATCAAATAACTGGTTACTATAGCTCCGCCACCAACAAGCAACCCACCGATGAGAAATAACAGTACCCCCGCCCATTCCGAAAGCACCCTTATCTCCCCCCTTTCCCAAGTAAATTCACTACATATCAAACCGGGCTGTTTTTCAGTCCCGGTAAAAAATGACTTGTGAATTCTGTAACTCCCCGGTGCAAGGAAATTACCCGCCTGTAAAAACTACCGCACTCCACGAAAGCCGGGCCGGTGCAACGGGCACGGCCCCCAGCGGGCCAGGGCCTGCCGGTGAGCGGAAGTGGGATAGCCTTTGTGACGGTCAAACCCGTACTGCGGGTAGAGATAGTGGCAGACCTGCATGAGCTGGTCCCTGGTAACCTTGGCCAGAATGGATGCCGCGGCAATAGAAGCACTGGAGGCGTCTCCCCCCACCAGGGCTCGCTGGGGCAAAGATAAATCCAAGGTAAAGCGGCCATCTACGAGCAAGAACTGTGGCACCACCGATAAACCCTGTACTGCCCGGCGCATGGCCAAAAGGGAGGCAAAATGAATGTTTAAAAGCTCTATTTCGTTAACGGTAGAGATGCCGATGGCCCAATCCAGAGCCACCTGTTTAATCCGGTGGGCCAGGTCCTCCCTCCGCCCGGGGGAAACCTTCTTGGAGTCGTTTAGCCCGGGGAGGAACACCCGGCCGGGCAAAATCACGGCCGCCGCCACCACCGGTCCGGCCAGGGGACCCCGACCGGCTTCATCCACCCCGGCCACCAGGGAATAACCCTGGTCCAGGAGCTCTTCTTCGTAACGGTACCAGCTTTCCAAACTATCCAAGTAAGTCAGGCCTTTCTTTCGCTCAAGCTACATAAATATATTTAAGTAAATTTTTCGCGGTTTAGACACAAATCCCTCCCCGGGGGAAAGATTTTTTAATCCCTTTTTTTCATTATCCAGGCGGGACATCCAGTGTAAACCGCCCCAGGCGGCCTTCCCGAAACTCCTTTAACAAGTGAACGGCGGCCCGGTAGCTGTCCACGGCACCTCCCGGTCCCACCAGCCCCCTTCTGGCACCAATTAACTCCAGCACCCGGTGACCTTGAGCCGGAAGCTCTTCCAAACGGTAACGCTCCTTTAAAGAAGCAGGAAATGATTGCAACAGCCACTCCGCCAGCCAGGCGGCAACCTCCTCTACATCAAAAACCTCTTCTTTAATCGCACCGGTGGCGGCCAATTTCAAGCCTACCTGGGGATCATCAAATTTGGGCCAGAGCACCCCGGGGGTATCCAGCAGCTCCACCTCCCTGGCGAGGCGGATCCATTGCTGCCCCCTGGTAACGCCGGGGCGGTTGCCCGTGCGGGTAACCCGGGAACCTGCCAGGGCGTTAATAAAAAAGGATTTGCCCACATTGGGTATACCCACCACCATACAGCGGGGATTGAGGGGGCGCCTGCCGCGGGCGGCCAGGGAAGCTATCTTATCTTCCACCAGGCGTCTTACCAGGATGGGGACTTCCGCCACGCCCTTTTTGCGGGTAGAGTCCACCGCCAGGGCCGGCAGGCCACGGCCACGAAACCAGTCCAGCCAGAGGCGGGTAAAATGCGGGTCGGCCAGGTCCTCCTTATTCAGCACCACCAGGCGGGGTTTCCCGCCCACGATTTTACCGATGAGCGGGTTGCGGCTGCTGGCCGGAATCCGGGCATCCAATAGTTCAATGACCACATCCACCAGTTTCAGGTTTTCCTGAACCAGCCGCCTGGTCCTGACCATGTGGCCGGGGAACCACTGAATGGACATATTTGATCACCTTTAATGCAATAACCCGATACGCTCGAGAGGCCAGTAGACCAGGATGGCCTTTCCAACGATGTTTTGCCGGGGCAGGAAACCCCAGACCCGGCTGTCATCGCTGTTGTTACGGTTGTCGCCCAGCATTAAGTAATAGCCGGGAGGAACCTGCACGGGACCAAAATCGGCAAAATGGATGTCCTGGGGTAAGTAATCTTCCGCTACCAGGCGCCCGTTAATATAAAGGTGGTTGTTGCGCAGGGCCACCGTTTCTCCGGGCAAACCAATGAGCCGTTTTACGAAATCCCGGCTGGGGTCCAAAGGGTACTTGAAGACCACAATATCACCGCGCCGGGGTTCGCCAAAACGGTAGGCAAGCTTGCTGACAATGATGCGGTCCCCTACTTGCAAGGTCGGTTCCATGGAGCCCGACGGGATATAAAAGGGGGCTAAAATAAAAAGCCTGATTACGGCAGCCAGAAGTACAGCCACAACTACCGACTCAATAATTTCCCCGAAAGTAGATTTTTTGCCTTCCGGTTGCCGGGCTGTTTCGGCCAGATTCGCCTCGCGTTCCACTTCCTCCATAGATTGCTTCCCTCCCATCAGGCGAAAAGCCAAAAAGGGACTGTCGCGGCAGTCCCCTGGGTGAATAACAACTATCTTCTGTCCCGGATGCGGGCGGCCTTGCCCCGCAGTTGACGCAGGTAATAAAGCCTGGCCCGGCGTACCTGGCCCCGCCGTACCACCTCGATGCGTTCAATCCTCGGAGAATGCAATGGAAAAGTCCTTTCTACTCCCACTCCGTAGGAAACCCGGCGTACGGTAAAGGTTTCGCTCAGGCCACCGCCACGACGACGGATAACTACCCCTTCAAATACCTGAATCCGTTCCCGGTTTCCTTCCACCACTTTCACATGCACCCTTACGGTGTCCCCGGGACGAAAATCGGGAATATCAGTTTTCATTTGCTCCTGTTCCAGGGATTGAATCAGGTTCATCTAACGCCCCCCTTTCCTGCTAGACGACGGTCATATGATCAAGTCCAACACCGGACCGTCCGTAAATCAACAGAATAAATTATAGCACAGCGATTACCAGCAAAGCAAGGCATTACTGAATCAGGCTTTTTAATTCTTCCAGAACCGAAGTAAGGATTTTCCTGTCCTCCTCGGTCAGGGAAGCCCTGGCCAGCAAGTCAGGACGGCTGGCCAGGGTGCGCAGCAAAGACTGGCGCCGCCGCCAGAGGCGGATTTTTTCGTGATGACCGCTTAAGAGCACTTCCGGTACTCTGTAGCCCCGGTATTCCCTGGGCCTGGTGTAGTGGGGATATTCCAGCAGGCCGTCAGCAAAGGACTCTTCTTGTGCCGAGGCACTTTCCCCGAGCACCCCGGGAATCAGGCGGCATACGGCATCTACCACCACCATGGCCGGTAACTCCCCGCCGGTGAGCACATAATCGCCAATGGAGATCTCGTCCGTGACCAGGTGTTCCGCCACCCGCTCGTCAATACCCTCGTAATGACCACAGATGAGGACCAGGTGTTTCTCCCGGGCCAGTTCCGCCGCCACCTCCTGGTTGAAGAGGCGGCCGGCCGGACACAGCAAAATGATTCTGCCGGGATCTCCCCGCCGGGTACGGATCCAGTCCATAGCCTCAAACAGGGGGCCCGCGGCCATCACCATGCCCACCCCACCTCCGTAAGGGGTGTCATCCACGGTACGATGCTTATTCCAGGAAAAATCTCTGATGTTGATCAGGTTGATCTCTACAAGCCCCTTCTCCCGGGCCCTTTTAATAATGCTGGCGTCAAAAGGACCGGCAAACATTTCCGGGAAAAGGGTTAATATATCTACCACCATTTCTAGTTCACCCACTAGTCCCGCAGGCCCGGAGGCAGGTCCACCACCATGCGCTTCTGGTTCAGGTCAATATTCCGGACCACGCTTTTCAAAGCAGGTATCAGCAGGGGGCGTTTATCCTCCTCCTGCACCACATATACATCATTGGCACCGGTGGTTAATACATCGGTAACCTTTCCCAACCACTCACCACCCTGGGTATATACGTCCAGGTCGATAATCTCAAAAATGTAGTACGTATCTTCGGGAAGGGCAACCAGTTGTTCAGTAGTTACCTGCAATAAGGCTCCTTTCAGGGCCAGGGCCGCATTCATGTCCGGCACTTCCCTGAACTTGAGTATAATAAAGCCTTTGTGGCGCCAGGTTTTCTCAATGTGATAAGTTTTTCTTTCCCCGTTGTGGTATATTAACACCTGGTCCATTTGTTCAAAGCGCTCGGGAAAATCGGTAAGGGGGAGAACCCGCACTTCCCCCCGGTGACCCTGGGTGGTAACGATCTTGCCTATGTTAATGTAATCAACCATCAAGGGCATTCCCTCCGGTTGGCCGGATATCTATGACCACGCCATCCTCCAGGACGACCTCCATCCCGGTAGTTTCCTGAAAGTTATCTCCGACTTTTAATTCCACCAGACTCTGGAGTTGCCCGTGAACTACCTCTTCCCCCGGATTCAGCCGGGCTACTTCCTTTAGTTTATCCAGCAGTTTCTGCCGGGCTTCCAACCGGCGGGCGCGTTCCTGTTCAATTTGCTTACGGGCGGCGGGCACACCCTGGGGATTTTGTTTTTCCAGCTCGGCCACCACGCGCCGGGCCTGAAATTCCAGGTGCTGCATCTGCACATCGATCTGGCGGATGGCTTGCTGGATACCGGTGCTTAATTTTTGTTTGTATCCCTCGGTAATTTTAACCTTAACCAACACGGGGCAAATGATGGTCAATTTATGCATAAGTTTATCGCCTCACCGACGGCAAAAAACGCATGTATGTACAGGGGAGGGTAAGCATGCCCTCCCCTAGACTATCTCCACAGTAACTTTTTTGCGCTGCCTGGCGGCCGCAGCCTTGGCCACGGTGCGGATGGCCCTGGCAATGCGACCCTGTTTGCCAATTACCTTGCCCATGTCTTCCGGGGCTACCTTAAGTTCAATCAGGCAGGATTTATCCTTTTCAATCATATTGACGCTAACCTTATCTGGTTGATCCACCAGGGCCTTGGCCAGGATCTCCACTACTTCCTTCATAACACATTAGACCTCCCTAAACTACTGGCTCTCCCCGGCGGGCTTATTTAACAACCCGGCTTTCTGGAACAACGCCCGGGCGGTATCGGTAAGCTGGGCACCGTTTTTGAGCCATTTCAGTGCCCTGGCTTCGTCAATCCTAATTTCAGCCGGATCCTTCAAGGGATCATAATACCCCAGCTCTTCCACAAACCGGCCGTCCCGGGGGGAACGGGAATCCGCCACCACAATACGGTAGAAGGGATTTTTCTTGGCCCCCATCCTTCTCAACCTGATCTTAACGGCCACAGGTACTTCACCTCCTTGAATGGGTATATATTCAGTGAACCTGGTTGGATGCGGCGCTATCACGCGCCGACAGCGCCGCATCCTCCTCATAACGGTTTTACTGAATATTTACCTTGATTAGGATATATCTTAAAATAAGGGGTTATCTTTACCCAGGAATAAGTTTCTGGGCAGCTTGCCCCCTTTTTTGCCTCCCTTGCCCATTTCAGCCAGCTGGCGCATCATCTTGCGCGTCTGTTCAAACTGCTTTAAAACGCTGTTAACTTTTTGTACCGTGGTTCCGCTGCCCCGGGCAATGCGACGGCGGCGGCTGCCGTTGATCTCGTGGGGATGGGCCCGCTCCCAGGGGGTCATGGATTTAATGATGGCCTCCACATAAACCAGTTCCTTGTCGTCAATATCCCCCAGTTCCTTTAGCTTCTTCATATTGCCCAGCCCGGGGATCATGCTGATGATCTGCTGGATGGGCCCCAGTTTTTTCACTTCCTGGAGTTGCTCCAGGAAATCATCCAGGGTAAAGTCGGCACTGCGGATCTTTTTATTCAGCCGGGCCACCTGTTCGGCGTCAAAATTGGCCTGGGCCTTTTCAATGAGGGTAAGGACATCGCCCATGCCCAGGATCCGGTCGGCCATGCGGTCGGGATGGAAGGGTTCCAGGGCATCCAGTTTTTCCCCCACCCCTACAAACTTAATGGCGCAGCCGGTAACGGCCTTGATGGACAGGGCCGCCCCACCCCGGGTGTCACCATCCAACTTGGTCAGCACCACCCCGTCCAGTCCCAGCCGTTTGTTGAAAGTCTCGGCTACATTAACCGCCACCTGGCCGGTCATGGCATCCACCACCAGCAATATCTCGTGGGGACGCACGGCAGCTTTGAGGGCCTCCAGCTCGGCCATCATCTCTTCATTTATTTCCAACCGTCCGGCCGTATCAATGATTACCAGGTCCCGGCCCTGTTTTACGGCGTGTTCCACGGCGGCCCGGGCAATGTCCACCGGGCTGTGCCGCTCTCCCATGGAAAATACCGGGATATTCAGCTGTTCTCCCAGAACTTGTAATTGTTTGATGGCCGCCGGGCGGTAGACGTCGCCCGCCACCAGCAGGGGGCGGCGCCCCTGTTTGCGCATCAGGTTGGCCAGTTTGGCCGCCGTGGTGGTTTTCCCTGCCCCGTGCAGCCCCACCATCATCACCACGGTGGGCGGCTTGGGAGCCAGGTTGAGCTTGCTCCGGGTCCCACCCATCAGGCTGGCCAGCTCGTCCCGCACAATTTTAATTACCTGCTGAGCCGGTGTTAAACTGGACAGTACATCCTGACCCACCGCCCGCTCCTTAACCCGAGTGATAAAACTTTTTACCACCTGGAAGTTTACATCGGCAGCCAGAAGGGCCCGGCGCACTTCTTTCATAGCCTCGTCCACATCGGCCTCCGTAAGCCGGCCTTTACTTTTCAACTTGCGGAAGGTTTCCTGCAACTTTTCAGCCAGGCCTGCAAATATCATAATCTCACCCCATTACAGCCCGCAGGATTTCCCGTACCCGCGATAGAATTTCCTCGTTCACCGAACAATTTTCGCCCAGCAATGCCAGGGCTTCGCCCAGACGGCGCCGCTGATCCATAAATTTGGCCACCAGGCCCAGTTTTTCTTCATACCGGGTGAGAATGTGCTCCGCCCTTTTCAGTACGTCGTGAACTGCCTGGCGACTGACACCAAATTGTTCGGCAATCTCGCCCAGGGAAAGATCGTGGGCGTAGTAAAGTTCCACAAACTTTTGTTGACGCTGGGTCAATAACTGCCCGTAAAAATCATAAAGGAGGTTCATCCAGGCCAACTTTTCCATGCCCCGTCCTCCTGCTGACCCCAGATGCAAAACTGGAGCAAAGCCTATAAAGGATAGACACTTTACACTAAATTTTATCGGATCCCCCCGACCCTGTCAAGCGGAATGCATTTGACAGCAATCCCCAGCGGTGATAATATGGCTGTATGCAACATTACTGCATTATGGTTATGGAACGTAAATGTTCAGTGACCCCGCAATGGTGCCGATGGTAGCGGTTTTACTGAACAATTACTATGGATCAATAAGATTTTAGACAGCCGAACAGGGGTGAGAATAATTGACCAAAGAGGCTAAACCTGCCACGAACAGGCCGGCGGGACTTTTGGCTCTCCAGGAAGCCCTCTCCCTGGACAGGGCACAGGTTAAGGATTTGCATAAAAAGTACCTTAACGCCGGCCTGGCCACCATGCTGGAACTGCTAAGCTTTGACAGGCTGTTTGTGCGGGCGCAGGGCATTTCGGTGTGGGACAGCCAGGGCCGGGAATACCTCGATTTTTTGGGCGGCTATGGTGCCCTGAACCTGGGACACAACCACCCCAAAGTACTGGCCGCCCTGCAGCGGGTCCAGGCATTGCCCAACATTCTCCAGGCTTCCCTGGGGATTCTTGCCGCCGCGCTTGCCCACAATCTTGCCCTGATAACCCCCGGCAGGCTGCAACGCTCCTTTCTTTGCAACAGCGGAGCGGAAGCCGTGGAAGGAGCAATCAAACTGGCCCGGGCGGCTACGGGCCGTAGCGGCGTCATCTACTGCCAGGGTTCCTTCCACGGGAAAACCATGGGGGCTCTTTCAGTCACCGGGCGGGAAAAATATCAAAAACCCTTTGCTCCCCTGTTACCCCAGTGCCAGGCCATACCCTTCGGGGATTTACAGGCCCTGGAAAAGGCCCTGCAGTCCCGGCAGGCCGCGGCCTTTATAGTGGAACCAATTCAAGGGGAAGGTGGAATCAACGTGCCCCCACCGGGCTACCTGAGAAAGGCCCGGGAGCTTTGCGGCCGTTACGGCACCCTTTTCATTGCCGATGAAGTGCAGACCGGCTTTGGCCGCACGGGATATATGTTTGCCTGCGAGGCGGAAAATGTGGAGCCGGACATCATGTGCCTGGCCAAATCCTTGGGCGGCGGAATGATGCCCGTGGGGGCCTACATCACCACGGACGAAATCTGGAAAAAAGCCTACGGCGGGATGGAAAAGGCCCTCTTACATACTTCTACCTTCGGGGGCAATGCTATGGCCTGCGCCGCAGCCCTGGCCACCATCCAGGTCATTTACGAGGAAAATTTAGTGGAACAGGCCCGGGAAAAGGGCGCCTATTTCCTGGCCCGGCTTAAAGAACTGCAGGAACGCTTCCCCCTGCTGAAAGAGGTACGGGGACGGGGCCTGATGATCGGCCTGGAATTCAATCAACCAGGCGGCCTGGCCTCCAAAGTTACTTTCGGGCTGGCCAACAAGCTGGCTGAAGAATATACGGGCAGTCTGGTTGCTGGAGAACTTTTAAACAACTACGGTATAATTACTGCTTATACCCTGAACAATCCCAATGTAATCCGCCTGGAGCCGCCCCTTTGCGTTACCCGGGAACAAATCGACCGGGTAGTAACCGCCCTGGAGGAGATCTTCAAACGACACCGGGGCTTTATGAGCATGGCCACTTCCGGGGTGAAGACCATATTGAAATCCCTGACCCAGCGGGAATAATTCGCCTTTTAACGGAAGCCGAGCTTTAGATAAAAAAATGCCCGGCTTGTTAACGCGCCGGGCACACAACACTTGTAGTGGGATGATAAGCCCTCGAAGGGAGGTATCCGGCATGAAGAAGGGCCAGCTCCATGCCGGAACAGCCAAGGAGATTTATTCCCCGGCCATTAACGTAATCGCAACGGCCGGGGAAGGTTAAAGCTCTGCCAAGGGAGCTTGAACCCGTTAGAAACCTGTAAGCATGCAATGGGTATTCTCAAGGGGATTGGCCCCAGGGGCCAATCCCTTCTTAATCCCACTTCCCACTTCTCACTTCTCACATCTCAGATCAGCGGCGGGAGGCTCAGGGCCGGATGCCCCTTCTCCTCCAGGAAGGGCAGGATCTCTTCGCCGCTGGTGCCCACAGTTTCATCGGCAATCTTATCCACAAAGTCCTTACCCAGGCC
>NZ_JAUSUX010000032.1 GCF_030813795.1 Desulfofundulus luciae
AATACCAGTTTAATAGCGGGACTAAACATTGTCCAGCAACGGGTATAGCCTCTTTCGGGAGAGATTTCCCTTACGGGTTAAACCGGTGGATGGAGTTTGGCGGCGTCTTATACAGGTTCTCTCTCATTAGCCTGCTGCCCGTTCGAGGTAGTGGGGCTTAATTTGCTGGCTTTTCGGCTGTGGGCTAAATCGTAACTTGCCGCACCCCTGCTCCTGGAATTACCAAATCTCATAATTTTTGCGCGGGGCAGCGGGGCTTGTTAAGCAGTTTACAGACGATTGAGGGACATTAAGTTAAGCTTTGATCATAAAGAACAATCTTCAGGAGGGAATGGTATGCCCCAAAAAATTTTGTGCTGCGGCATTCTGGAAAAGGAATTGGAGCACGTCCTGCAGGGAAAAGAAGCTGAAATTCATTACCTGGAACCGGGGCTCCACGTGGACTTCGACAAACTGGGAAAAGCCCTTGTGCAGGCCCTGGACGGCATGAACGAAGACAGTGTCGCCGTTGTATTTGGCCTCCAGTGCCACCCGGAAATGGAGCGGATGGTGACCAGGAGGGGCGGGCGGGTCATCCGGGCTAAAAACTGCATTGAGATGCTGCTGGGAGAACGGCTGGCCGAGCTGGATGCCGGGGGCCGCAACTTTTACCTGACCGCCGGCTGGCTGGAGAACTGGCGCAGGATATTTATAGAAGGTTTGAAATGGGACGAGATTGACGCCCGGCAGAATTTCGGTTATTATGACCGTGTCCTGCTGCTGGACGCCGGGATCACCCCTGTTGACGACGAGAAAATCCTGGAGTTCTTTGATTATACCCAGGTGCCCGTTGAAATACTGCCCATAGATTTGGAACATTTTCGCAGGGAAGTGGAAAAGCTTCTGGAAGAGGGGAAATCATGAAAAAGATACGCTGCATGAAGGAGCTGGAAATATTTTCAGCCCTGGACTTTGCCGAGCGGGAAAGAATCGGCGCGCTGGCCCGCAAGAGGGTTTATCGTAAGAACGAGTTTATCTTCAGGGAAGGGGAGCCCGCCGACACGATCTACCTCATAAAATACGGCCGGGTGAAACTGTTTAAAGTGTCCGGGGAGGGTAAGGAGATCATCCTGGACATCCTCAAAGAGGACGACATGTTTGGTGAAAACACCTTCTTCGAGGATACCCTGCATACCATGAGCGCCCAGGCTATGGAGGACACCTTCGTGTGCTCCTGCAGCAGGGAGGACTTTGCCGTTTTGCTTAAAAACCCCCAGATTTCCTTGAAGATCATTCAACTGCTTGGGAAAAAGTTGAACGATTTTACCGACCAGGTGGCCAACATGGCCTTCAGGGACGTAAGGGGAAGGATTGCCGCTGCGCTCCTGAGCCTGGCGGATGAGTACGGCGTTCCCTCTCCGGAAGGTATTACCATTGATATCGAGCTGACCCACCAGGATATAGGCAACCTGGTCAACGCCTCCCGGGTGATGGTTACAAAGATTTTAGGGCTCTTGAAGCAGGAAGGGATCATAGCCGCCAGGGGGCAGCGCATCTGCCTGCTGGACCGGGAAAAGCTGGCTGAAGCCCTGGAAGCCTGTTGAGAAAGTGTGACACTAAATGAATGATAAACAATCTGGTAAAACTCCAGCTGCCGGTGATGAAACATTTGCCCTGAAGATCATTCGAAATTTAGCCGGGCAAATCCAGTTTATGGCCCTTCTGCTGTACGAAATCAAAGCCGGAACACCCCTGGGCAGGGTTCTGGTCGTGTTTTTAAATCTCTACCTGCATTCGGAATGCGCTGCGGGTAACAAAAGGGGAAATTTAAAGAATATTCCGATTAAAGTTCTTGCCGAAGCCGCAGGGGTTACTCCGGAAGAACTCTGGGAATCCCTTGATCAACTGGAAGCGGCCTTTAAATTTGAGTCCTGCAGGGCACGGAATGAAGTGACGTAACATAAAATTTTAGATTTTCTTGTAAACCAGTTAACAGATTCAGTAAGCCGGTGGATTTTATATTTTCTACAAAAGAAAAAATCAATAAAAGGAGGAATTCAGCCATGTCCGTACGTGAGGTCATCAAAGCGCAGATTATCGGGGCGTTGAGAGGGGCGACTTTTCCCATCCACACCCCTGAGGAGTTGCTGGCGGCGTTTCCCCAGGGAGCCGAAACCACATGCCAGGCTGGCGGCTTAAAGATGACCGCCGGTGAGGCCGGCAAGCTGTTGAAAGCAGGTGATTTTCCCTTCAAGTCCGCTGAAGAAGTGGCTGAAACCATAGTTGACCGGGCCGGGCTTTAACTTTTCGGGAGGGAAAGCGGGTCTATCGCCGCACTCAAGGCGGCTCCCGTGGTTGGGCGAAATCCGCAAGGCTCTTTACAACAGGGGATTGGCCGGCCGCCCCCTCCTGCCCGGTATCCCGTAGCACCGGCCGGGGGGAAGACACCGGCCCGACCAGCATGGTTCTTTCCGGTTTTGCTTCCGGGCCGGCCCGGATTACGCCAGCCGGCGTTTTTCCCGCCAGGCCCGCACGTAGCTCCACAGGCTGCCCCCGGCGTTGGCCGTGACCACGGCCATGGCAATTTTGGGCAGGAGCAGGGGATGGGGGTAAATCAGGTAGCGCGGTTCCCAGCGGGGGCCGTATTTTTCTTTAAACTGGCGCAGCCCTTTAAAACCGTAGAGCTGGTTGAAATGCTGGTAGAAGAAGTACACAGCCCTTTCCTGCAGGCTGGCGCCGGGATGGTCGCCCACTCCTGCCAGGGGGCACAGCCCCAGGTTGAAGCTGTCGTACCCCTGTTCCTTAAAATATTCCATCAGGCGTACGAACAGCAGGTCAATCAGGCCGCTTTCTCCTTCCCGCCGGCGCATGAGATCTATGGTGCCTTCATTGCGCCTGTATTCCGGAATGATATTGGCGAAGGCCTGCACACGGCCCCGGGAATCCCTGACCACCATCACCGGGCAGGATCTGATATAGGCCGGGTCAAACCAGCCCAGGGAAAACCTTTTTTCACCGCCCTTTTGCAACCTCAACCAGTGATCGGAAACTTCTTTTAATTCCCTCAAGGTTTCTTCCCTTAACGGCGGCAGCAGAAGTTCGGTGGAATAACCCTTGCGCACCATGCGGTTTACCGTCTGCCTCAAGTTTTTCCGGCTGTTTCCGGCCAGGGTGAACGTGTGCAGGTCCACCACCGCCTCTTCGCCGATTTTTAAAATTTTATAGCCGCAGGCCTGGTAGACGGGAAGATAGTCGGGCAGAACCTGGTAAAAGGCCGGGTGCCAGTCATTGTTCGCACAAAAGGCGGTAAATTCGTCTATGAGATGGGGGATATCGTCCTCCGGTCCTACCGGGTCCCCCAGCACCACGGCTACATTGCCCACCAGCGCATAGGCCACAAAACTCTTCTGCGAGCGGCTGAAATGGTATATTTTATCCGACAGCAGGGTCAGGTGTACCAGGGAAGAGCGGCCGTACCTTTCCACGATGCCGGCTGCCCTTTTCCTCTCCGGCATGAGCACGGTTCGCCGGTAGACCACCGGGCGCAGCACCATGTACAGCCCGTAAAGCAAACCGCCCACCTGGATGATGGCCAGGGAATCCAGGAACCAGCGGGCCAGGCGGTTGGGGTGTTCCAGCTCCGGTGTGGCCAGCCAGGCCAGGTAGGCAATGGTTTGTCTGGAGGCTTCGGCCAGATCGAACTGCTGGTGAAAGTGCCTGTCCAGAAGGTAAAAACCGGATAACCCGTACAGGTAAGTAAACAGGGTGACACCGGCAAAAACGGCCAGGCCGTGGCGCACGGAAGGGGGATCGCTGGCGGCGGTGAAGCGGGGCTTTAAGGCCAGCAGCATCAATAAAAGGCCCAGGTTGAATGCCGCCTGGCCGTAGTGCAGTCCCCGCAGCAGGTTGGCGGCGGTGGAAATTAAAAACATGGCCACCGCGATGCGCCAGGCCTGCCATTTGCGCCGCCCCAGGCTCCAGGAAAGGAACAATTGTACCGTCCCGGCAATAACGCTGGACAGCCAGCTTCCCCGCAGGACCATCCAGGGCAGGTAGTGCTTCAGCCAGATAAAACGGGCCGGGTGGTGAACGAGCCAGGCGGTTAAAATATTGCCCACGCCCGTCAAACCCACCAGGAAGGCGGCCAGATAATGCAAGCGCAGGTAACGGTTGCTCACCACCGGTTCACCGTCCGTTTGAAAAAGATAAAACCGCCAATCATGGGCAGCCACAAACTCAACGCCCGGTAGATAAAAGTGACCAGCACTGCCTGTTCCAGGGGAATCCCTGTCGAGGCGTAGGCGGCGGTCATGGCTCCTTCCATCAGGCCCACTCCCTGGGGGGTGATGGAGACGATCATGAACAGCACCCCTACGGCGTAGCCGGTGATCAAACGGCCCGCGCCGGGACTCTGGCCGAAGGCCAGAAAAAGGGCCTGCAGTTGCATTAAACCTATTCCTTCCACCAGCAGGGCATGGGTTGCGGCCCGGAGAAGGGCCGGGCGGTTTTTGATCATGGCCTGCAGTGCGTCCGAGAGCCGGCCGGTGATTTCCCCTGCTTTTTCCTCCCAGTGCAGGGCATGTCCTTCCAGTTTCCGGGACAGCCGGCAGGCGGCCCGGGCCAGGCGGCCGGCCAGGGTTGCAAAGAGGGCCGGCCTGCAGGCAAGCAGGAGCAGGAGCAAAAGAAGGGTGCCCACCCCGCAGGCCAGCACGGCAGTGGCCGCCAGTTCATAGGACTGAAGGTTACCCCGGCTGAAAAGATAAAAAAGGGCCAGCAGCAGTATAACCAGGAAAGCCAGGTAGTCGAAAATAAAGAAAATAACATTGGCCAGCGCCGCCCGGGCGGCATCCAGCCCCCGTCTTACGGCATCGTAAACCATCAGGCCCGTTCCGGAAATGGTTCCCCCCGGAACGACGGTCGAAACGAAGGCCGCAGACATGACCAGTTCCAGAAGGCGGCCGAAGCCGACCGGGAGCCTGACCATCCGGTATGCGGCATGGTACAGGGCGCTCTGGTTGATCAGGAAGACCACCTGCAAAAGGATGGCCGCGGCAATCCACCACCACCTGCCCTGTTGCAGTGTGCGCCGGATTTCTGCCGCCTGCCCCAGGTGCAAGGCCACGGCAGCGGCCGCAAAAAAGAGTATGGCCACAAAAGCCACCCTGTGCGGGGAAAACAATGGTGAAAAATTCCCTCTCTGCCCGGTCATTTGATTGAACCCCCCGCCTGCAAGTATTCAGTCAAACTGCTAAAAGGCCCTGGTGCTCCGCACCGGAGCAGTACCGCCGGTTGCTTCAGGGCGGCCCTGGCTTTTTAAGGGATGGCTTGTAGTACTATTTTGCTGCCGTTTCTCTTCCCGTCCCGGTGTTTCATCTACTTTTCTCAGATTAAATTTCCAGCTCTTTTTTAGTTTAAGTAAAACGTTTCATATGTACAATAGCATTTACCGTAAATTTTCGCAGCGGGTGAAATATAGGAAGATTCCCACATGAAATTTTTTAAAGCATACCGGTAAAGGGCCTGATCAGGACGGCAGGGCAGATCAGTGGTATAGAAAAAAAGCCGGCTCCCGCCGGTAAATTTTTAGGAAGGATTTTAAGGGGAGAGGGAGAAGGGATATGCGGGGGCCGGGCGTACTTTCTGGATGCCCAGGGCCTTTTCCAGAGCGGTCCGGTTACGCCGGGAATGGATAAAAGCCTGCGGGAACAAGGCCAGCCGGAAAAAGTATGCAGGATCCGTATCCGGGGTGAAATTTTCGCCGGGAAGCGGTGCCAGCCTGGTTGTGGACTGTGGCATGACCCGGAATCTCGATGCCGGTATTTGCGCAATGGATTTGTTGTGTTTCTGCATTTTTGCCGGAAATAACAGGGGGGAATGAATGAGTGAAATATCTGGTAAGCGCATGCCTGGCCGGGCATTCCTGTTCCTACGATGGGTTGCCCCGGACCTGTGCGGTGGTGGAAAGGCTGGTCAGGGAAGGCCGGGCAGTACCGGTATGCCCGGAGTGCCTGGGCGGGTTGCCCGTACCGCGCCCGGCGTCGGAAATACAGGGCGGTACGGGAGTGGACGTGCTGGAGGGACGGGCGCGGGTGGTCAATTGCAAGGGGGAGGATGTTACCGGGGCTTTTATCCGGGGAGCCCGGGCTGTACTGGAGATCGCCAGGAACCACGGCATACGGGCTGCCATTCTTAAGGCCCGGAGCCCTTCCTGCGGGTACGGCCGGATTTACGACGGGTCGTTTAGCGGGAAAGTCAAAACAGGTCATGGCGTAACTGCGGCATTACTGGTGGAATCGGGTTTTCAAATATTTACAGAGGAAGATGTGGAAAAGGAATGGCCGGCGCACGGGGCGGGTTGGCCGGGAGAAAATGTAATCGTATGACTAAATTTTGCCTGGAGGATAACCATGCCTGGTGTACAGCCCGGAGAGCAAGTCGTACTTGAGGTGGAAGACCTCAGCCACAGCGGCGAGGGAGTGGGCCGCTGGCAGGGGCAGGTGGTGTTTGTGCCCCTGGCCGTGCCCGGCGACCGGGTACGGGCAACGGTGGTGGAGGTTAAGAAAAAATACCTGCGGGCCCGGCTGGAGGAAGTGCTGGTCCCCGGCCCCGCACGCTGCCGCCCCCGCTGCCCTTCTTTTGCCCGTTGCGGCGGCTGTCACGTCCAGCACCTGCCCTACGACTACCAGTTGCAGTACAAAACCAGGCTGGTACGGGACAGCCTGGAGCGCATCGGCAGGTTAAGCGGGGTAAAAGTTTTGCCCATTCTGGGAATGGACAACCCCTGGCACTACCGGAACAAGGTAAGGTTTCACGTGGCCCACCGGGATGGAAGGCTGGCCCTGGGCCTTTATGCCCCCGGTTCCCACGTCCTGGGGCACTGGATGACACGGGATGCCGTATGCCACATCCTGGACGGGGAACTGAATAACCTGGCCCTCATGATTGAATGTTTATTGAATAAATATCGGGAGAGTCTCCTGGACGGCTCCAAACCCCTCCTGTCTTATGTAACTTTGCGTAGAGCCCTGGCGACGGGAGAAACCATGGTGGTGCTGGCCACCACCAGAAACCACTGGCCCCGGCAGGAGGAACTGGCCGGCGAGCTGGCCGGCACCGGCCGGGTAACGACGGTCGTCCAGCAAACGGCCATCCTCCCGCGCAGGGAGGTTGACACTGGATGGATAAGGACTCTTTACGGCAGGGGATACATAACCGATTGCCTGAACGGCCTCGTCTTCCGCCTTTCCGCCACATCCTTTTACCAGGTCAACCCGATGCAGACCCGGGTCTTATACGAAAAGGTCAGGGAGTACGCCGGCCTTACCGGCCGGGAGCGGGTGGTGGATGCCTACTGCGGCGTGGGCACCATTGCCCTATTCCTGGCCCGGCAGGCCCGGGAAGTGCTGGGTATGGAGGTGTCGCCCCGGGCCGTGGCCGATGCCCGGCAAAATGCCCGGCTCAACAACCTGAACAACGTTTTCTTTGTCCGGGGAGCGGTGGAAAAACTCTTACCCCGGCTCTTTGACCGGGGCGGCGGCCCCGATGTGCTGGTCCTGGATCCTCCCCGGCGGGGGTGCCACCGCTCCGTCCTGGAAGCCCTGGCCCGCTACCCGGTGCCGCGGGTGGTCTACGTTTCCTGCGACCCGGGGACCCTGGCCCGGGACCTGGGCTTCCTGGCCGGGCACGGCTACCGGGTGGTGGAAGTCCAGCCGGTGGATATGTTCCCCCAGACCCATCATGTGGAGTGCGTCTGCCTCCTGGAGCAGGCCCGCCCAGCACTCACTGAAAAGTTATACTGGAAAGACCTGCACTCACTATCTTCGCAACCCATTTTTTACCGGCGCGACACTGGAGCAGGTCCGGAAGAAGTTGTGCTTTAAACGGTTGATTATTGGGGGGACAAGCTTAAGGGGGGATGCTCTATGCATAAACCTAAAATACTGGCAGTTTTGCTTGTTACCTTAATGTTGCTGGCGGCCGGTTGTGCCGGGCGCACCCCGGATACCGGCCAGGTTCCGGATACGAGCGGTAAAGGGCAGAAGCCGCCCGCCCAAAGCCAGCCCGTTTCCCCCGTTGAACCGGGTGAAGAGAAGGGGCCTGCCGGCCTGGTGGCCGCCACCGTAACCCGGGTGGTGGACGGGGATACCCTGGTCGTACGCCTTAAGGACAGGAAGAGCGAGACGGTGCGCCTGATTGGCGTGAACACTCCCGAGTCAACCAGGGAGGTAGAGCCCTACGGCAAAGAAGCCTCCGCCTACACCAGGAGCCGTTTGGACGGCCGGCGCATCTGGCTGGAGAGGGATGTGCAGGAAAGGGATCATTACGGGCGCATCCTGGCCTATGTCTGGCTTGAGCCTCCCGGCGGGGTTAACCCGGCGGAAGACGTGATTCGCAGCCGCATGTTCAACGCCGAACTGCTGCTCAAAGGCTATGCCCAGGTGATGACGGTACCGCCCAATGTGAAATACGCGGACCTTTTCGTGCAACTGCAGCGGGAAGCCCGGGAAAAGAAGCGGGGTCTGTGGGGCCTGGAGGTTAAAGATAGGGAGCCCTATTACATCGGCAATGCCCGCAGCAGGAAATTCCACCGCCCTGACTGCGAATACGGCCGGCAGACGGCTCCGGGCAACCGGGTGAGGTTTGCCACCCGGGAAGAGGCCCTGGATGCCGGATATGAGCCCTGCAATGCCTGCAAGCCGTAAAAGGTTTTGTGGCTGGATAAGCACCCCCAGCCTGGAAAATTCCTCAAGATGTTAATTTAATGCGGCAGGAGTTCAGGCCGTAAAGGCGAACGTATCAAAAATAAAACTTTTATGAAAAAGGGAGGATTTTTATGAAGATCCTGGCAATTAATGGCAGTCACCGCAAGGGGAAGAACACCGCCATCATGCTGCAGGCGGTTCTGGACGAAGCCGCTAAGTCCGGCGCGGAGACGGAACTGGTGGAACTTGTCGACTACAACATCAAGCCCTGCCTGGCCTGCAACCGTTGCCTGGGCAAAACGGAATGTTCCATCAAAGACGATGACATGGGCGTGCTGGCCGGGAAAATGCTGGCGGCCGACGGCATTGTGCTGGGCTCCCCGGTGTACTGGGCCAATGTGACCGGCCTGATGAAAAATTTTATCGACCGTACCCGCTGGATGCATATGGTCAAAAACCTGCTGCATGGTAAGGTAGGGGGAGCGGTTACCCACGCCGGCCTGCGGAACGGGGGGCAGGAGCACGCCCTGGCCATCATGGAACGTTTCCTGGTTGCCCAGGGGTTTATTCTGGTCGATACCCGCGACCAGGAAAGCGGCATTTGCAACGGTGGAGCCATGGGAACCATGTTTAACAACCTGGAGGAAGGCAGAATTTCCTGGAAACGGGGTGTGCACGAGGATTTGCTGGCCCTGGAGGAATGCCGCCGTTTGGGGCGCAATATGGTAGAGATGATTAAACGTCTTGGCCGGGCTTAAGAAAGGCTTAAGAAAGGTTTGGAAACAGCCTGGAACGTGTCGCGCTGGGCAGCCGGAAAGTTTGGAAACAGCCTGGAACGTCGCGTGCCACGGCGGCGCGTTCGGTCCCTTATGGTAACTTAAAGAAAAACCGGTCATCCTTTCGGCTGACCGGTTAAAAGAATGACTTGTAAAAAGGACGGTTGCGTCCTTTAGAAAATGATTACCAGGATGCCGGCAATGAATACCAGCACGCCCAGGAAGGCTATAATTATACCGAGGATCAACTCGACGGTGGGATTGAAACGCTTGGTTTCGACATCCGGCATGTGTGATTCCCCCTTTTATAGTTTTGTTGTTATATTATGTTGCTCCCCAGTAAAATGTTACCAGTAGGGGCTTATTTATGCAAAAATAGACATCCCCCGGTTACCGGGGGATGTTTTTCACTAACATTGTTCCTGCCTGGCAAAGACCTTCCCGCAGCGGCAGCCGTAAGTGACCACGTGGCAGTTCCGGCGCTCCTGCACGCTTAGAATGCGCACCCTGCTGGAGAGGCCGTACAGTTTTTCGCCGCACTGGGGGCAGACTGTACCGGTGACGTACTTGCGCGCCCGTACCACCGAGTACCCCGGCGTACGGGTGGCCTCCACCACATAGTCGGGAAAAGAGAATTTGGAGATGCGGTAGCGGTCCAGCACCGCCCGGATGATCTTAAGCATGGTGTCCCGGGCGCGTCCCGTCTGGCTGGTGAGAAAAACGTGGATGGCGGTCTGGATCACCTGCTGGTCTTCCGTGCTGGGGAAGGGATAGATTTTGGCTGACATCTCACACACACCTGCTCTTTATGTTTCTTTATGTTCCGGTTTTCAGGACAGGCCGGGTTGTCCACGTTTGGGTTAAAAAATTTTTGCCGCCCGGAATTCCTGCCTCACCAGATTATTATTTCCAATTTAGTGCCCGCGAATAACCTGTTCGGAGCCGGGGCCGGCGCGACGGGCCCGCTCCAGTACCTGCCGTACCGCTTCTATGTGCCGGCAGCGGAAGCCCTGGTCGAGGCGGGAGCGGAAACGAAAAGTGCAGCACGTGCAGCTTTCGGGCGTGGTGGTTAGTTCAATCCGGCAATCCACTTCAACTACGTGGGCTACCCGGGGGGAAACAAAGTAGACAACCAGGTCGTTGACCAGAAATGGGGTTTTGAGTATGTTCGCAGCCATGGGAATTCTCCTTCGTGTTGTGCATAATTGTAAGCAGTTTAATAAAACATAAATTGGCCGTAGACGGGGATTATTCCTGCCTCAAATTTAAGGGATTTAAGTATTAAATTGTAGAACTGTGTTTAAGTGCCTGCCGGCAACCCCCTCCATGAGCCGGGAATAAGCCCTCAGGGGTTCGGTTATGCCCTGGCAAATAATTTTGTACCCGGGCAGGATTTTCCTCCACATATACAGAAATGTTGCCCGGGGAGGGATTTTATTGGAACTGATGGCCATTTTTTCAACGGCTTTTGTGGTGGGACTTTCCGGTGCCATGATGCCCGGGCCTCTTCTCACGGTGACCATAGGGGAAAGCGCCCGGCGGGGGTTTGCGGCCGGCCCCCTGATTGTGCTGGGCCATGCCCTGCTGGAGGGGACGCTGGTTATAGCCCTGGCCCTGGGCCTGGCTTCCCTGCTCACCGCCCCCGTGGTGGGCAGGAGCATTGCCGTGGTGGGGGGGATTTTTTTAATCTACCTGGGCTGGGGCATGGCCCGGGATGCCTGGCTGGGCCGGGTGGAGCTGAACGTGGGCTGCGGGCAGCCGGTTCAGGCAGGTCCGGCGCCGCCGGGGTGCAGTTCCCGGGCAGAGCGGGCCGGTGCGGGGCGGCAGGTGTCCGGAGCCGGTGTGCCCGCTTCCCGTACAGAGGCGAACGCCTGTCCTCCTTCGCCCGATTTCCAGCCGGCCAATTCCGATGCCGGTTCTCTTAACCCCGGCTCTCGGAGGGTCGACCCCCTGCCCGCCGGGAGGATGCACCCCGTGCTGGCGGGGGTTCTGGTCAGCCTGTCCAACCCCTACTGGACGCTGTGGTGGGCCACGGTGGGGTTGGGTTACATAGTCCTCTCCTTGAAGCAGGGAACCGCCGGGCTGGTGAGTTTCTTTGGCGGCCATATTTTATCGGACCTGGCCTGGTACGGCCTGGTGGCGGCGGCGGTGGCCGGCGGCCGGCGCTTTTTAACCCCGTCCATTTACCGGGGCATCCTGGTGTCCTGCGGCGCCTTCCTGGTTTTTTTAGGTGCTTCCTTCATCTACATGGGTGCTGCGGGGCGCATGGCGATATAATTTTTATAACTGGGTGAGGCTAAAGGAACGCTATAAAAAAGAAGTGAAGCGCTTTTTGCACCTGGTGGAATCCGCGGTTAAGCGAGGTGGTTGAAATGCCCGTTGTTTACGGTGGTATCTGCCCACACCCCCCGATCATGGTCCCCGAGGTGGGCGGGGCGGAGGCGGACAGGGTCATTTCTTCCCGGCAGGCCATGCTGGAACTGGGCCGCCGGGTGAAGGAAAGCGGGGCCGATACACTGGTGGTGATTTCCCCCCACGGCCCGGTTTTCCGGGACGGCATCGCCATCCTGGCGGCTCAAGAGGTGCGGGGAGACCTGGGCCGTTTTGGCGCCCGCCGGGTAAGCTTCAAGGTGGTAAACGACCCGGCCCTGGTGCGGGAAATAGCGGCCCGGGCCGGGGAACCGGGCATAACCGTCCTGCAGGTGGATGAAAAAACTGCCCGGCGCTACGGCCTGGACCTGGAACTGGACCACGGGACCATGGTGCCCCTTTACTTCCTGCGTGCGGCGGGCGTGGACCTGCCCCTGGTGCCGGTGGCCATGGGACTTTTACCCTACCGCCAGCTCTACGCCTTCGGCATGGCTCTGGCCGGGGCTGCGGAAAAGCTGGGCAAAAAGGTGGCCGTCCTGGCCAGCGGCGACCTGTCCCACCGCCTGACTCCCGGCGCACCGGCAGGTTATGACCCCCGGGGGCAGGAGTTTGACCGGGAGATGACCCGCCTGGTGGCGGCTGCCGACATCGAGGGAATTTTAAACCTTGATGCCAAACTGGTGGAGCGGGCCGGGGAATGCGGCCTGCGGCCCATTATCATGGCCTTCGGCGCCTTTGACGGGCTGGCCTTGAAGGCGGAGGTTCTTTCCTACGAAGGGCCGTTTGGCGTGGGTTACATGGTGGCCTCCCTTGCCCCCGGAGAAACGGACCCCCGGAGGCGGCTTTGGGAAAAACTAAACGCGGCGGAACAAAAGGCCAGGGAAGATCGCCTGCAGAATGAAAGTTTTCTCGTGCGGGTGGCCCGGCGCTCCCTGGAAAACTACTTTGCCGGCCGGTCCCGGCTTTACGATGAAACGGACATCCCGCCGGAGTTTGCCCGCCGGGCCGGTGCCTTTGTGTCCCTCCACAAGCACGGGCAATTGCGGGGGTGCATCGGTACCGTCACACCCCAGTACAAGCATATTGTGGAAGAGGTGGCCATGAACGCCATCAGCGCCGCCGTGCGGGACCCCCGGTTTTACCCGGTTACGGAAGACGAACTGCCGGACCTGGAAATCTCCGTGGACGTGCTCCAGGAGCCGGAACCGGTGGAGAGCATGGCCGGCCTTGATCCCAAAAAATACGGCGTCATTGTGCAGGCGGGCGGCCGGCAGGGGCTGCTCCTGCCCGACCTGGAAGGTGTAGATACGGCCGAGCAGCAGGTGGCCATCGCCCGGCGGAAGGCGGGCATCGGCCCCCATGAGCCCGTCAAGCTCATGCGCTTTGAAGTGAAAAGGTATCACTGAAGGCGGGGTAAGGGTAAGTATTCAGTAAACCCGGCTGGATGCGGCGCTGTCCCCGCTCACTCCAGTGCTTCGCGCCGGCAGCACCGCGGCTCGCTTCGGACCGGACTAGCGGTGCTGCAAAGGCGGCACGGTATGTGTGTACTGTTTTGTTACTCTGTTTTTACAGTTACTTTTGTTGATATTAAGCAATGTTTGGGTGCCGCTGGTTTCGCACCGCAGTCCGGTTACCCTCGCTTCGCCGGGTGCTGTTACCGGCGCTTCGCAAGTCGTTCGCTCCGGACAGCGCCGCATCCCTGTCACAACGGTTTTACTGGATGTTTGCGATAAGGGGGGATTATGCGTGCAGGAGGCGCTTTTTTACGAAAAAGGGGACGGCGGCCGCACTTTTTGCCGCCTCTGCCCCAGGCTCTGCAACATCAGGGACGGCCATACCGGCTTTTGCCGGGTGCGCAGAAACCAGCAGGGCATCCTGTATACCCTCAATTACGGCCGGGTTTCCTCTTACGCCCTGGACCCGATTGAAAAAAAGCCCCTTTACCACTTCTACCCGGGCAGCGATATTCTTTCCCTGGGCAGCGTGGGCTGCAACCTGCGCTGCGGCTTCTGCCAGAACTGGCAGATTGCCCACGCCGACCCCCATACCCTCTATTTGAGCCCGGCCCAGGCCGTGGCTGTGGCCAGAGAGCAAATCGCCCGGGGCTACCCCAACGTGGGCCTGGCCTATACCTATAACGAGCCTTTCATGTGGTACGAGTACGTTTACGATACGGCCCGCCTGGCCCACCAGGAGGGTTTGAAGAACGTACTGGTTACCAACGGATACGTTAATGAAGAACCCCTGCGCCGGATCCTGCCCTACATCGACGCCATGAATATTGATGTGAAGGGCTTTACCGATGAATATTACCGCGGGACGTGCGCCGGCCACCTGGAACCGGTGCTGCGTGCGGTGGAGATCGCCCACGGGCACTGCCACGTGGAGCTGACCACCCTGCTGGTTCCCGGCTTAAACGACTCGGAAGAGGAGATACGCCGCCTGGTGGACTGGGTGGCCGGGCTCGACCCGGATATACCCCTGCACTTTTCCCGCTATTTCCCCCATTACAAGTTTGACCTGCCGCCCACGCCCCTGGAGACTTTGCAAAAAGCCCGGCAGATAGCTCTGGAAAAGCTCCGCTACGTTTACATCGGCAACGCCCCGGAGCTGGGCGGCAGCGACACCCTCTGCCCCCACTGCGGGGAAACCCTCATCCGCCGCACCGGCTACAGGGTGCAGGTGCGTGGACTGGAAGGGAACCGGTGCCGTTACTGCGGGGCGGAAGTGAAGGTTGTGTTGTGAAATGCAAAAATTACCTGA
Organism: Desulfofundulus luciae; assembly: GCF_030813795.1. Lineage (NCBI taxonomy): Bacteria > Bacillati > Bacillota > Clostridia > Eubacteriales > Peptococcaceae > Desulfofundulus > Desulfofundulus luciae. Next base: position 14,591 of record NZ_JAUSUX010000032.1, read on the forward strand.
TTACGAAAAAGTATTACTTATAACCCTTCAACTGCCCCATGAAGATGACGGTGAAGTTGAGGAATCCCTGGACGAGCTGGCCCGGCTGGCGGACACGGCCGGGGCCCGGGTGGTGGGCAGGGTGGTGCAGCGCGCCCGCCGGCCGGACCCGGCCACCTTTCTGGGGCGGGGCAAGGTGCGCGGTGAAATAGCTCCCGCCTGCCGGGAGCTGGGGGTTGAACTGGTAATCTGCGACCATGAGCTTTCCCCCGCCCAGGTGCGCAACCTGGAGGAGGAACTGGGGGTGCGGGTTATCGACCGCACCCAGCTTATCCTGGACATCTTTGCCCGGCGGGCCCGTACCCGGGAGGGCAAGCTGCAGGTGGAACTGGCCCAGCTTGAATACCTCTACCCCCGGCTGGCGGGGAAAGGAACCGGGCTTTCCCGGCTGGGGGGCGGCATTGGCACCCGGGGTCCCGGCGAAACGAAGCTGGAAACCGACCGGCGGCGCATAAAAAGGCGCATCACCGAGCTACGCCGGGAGCTCGACGAAGTGCGGCGGCACCGGACCCTGCTGCGCACCAGGCGGCAGGACGTGCCCGTAACCCTGGTCGGCCTGGTGGGGTACACCAACGCCGGCAAGTCCACCCTCCTCAATGCCCTCACGGGGGCGGGCGTCCCGGCCGAAGACAGGTTGTTTGCCACCCTGGACCCCACCACCCGGCGCCTGGTGCTGCCCAACAACGAGGTGGTGCTGCTTACCGATACGGTGGGTTTTATCCGCCGCCTGCCCCACCACCTGGTGGCCGCCTTCCGGGCCACCCTGGAAGAGGTGACGGAAGCGGACCTGCTCCTGCACGTGGTGGACGTGAGCAACCCGGATTACCCGGACCAGGTTAAAGCGGTGGAGGATGTACTGGCCTCCCTGGGGGCGGGGGAGAAGCCCTCCATTCTGGTTTTCAATAAAGTTGACCGTTTGACTGCTGAAGAACCCTGGCTGCTTTCGGCGGGCAGGCCGGCGGTGGCGGTTTCCGCCCTTACCGGCCGTGGTCTGGATGAACTGCGCAGGATCATAATGAACGTCTTAAAGGATCAAAGGGTGCGGCGGGAGTTCCTGGTGCCCTACCAGCGGGGAGACGTGCTCAACCTGCTCTACGAAAAAGGGGAGGTATTGTCGCGGGAATATACCCCGGAGGGCGTGCGCCTGGAAGTGGAACTGGGTGCGGTGTGGGCCTCCCGGGCGGCGACCCGGCTGGGGAAGGATAATCCCGGCAGGATTCCCGGGTAATCATGCCTGAAGTCTCCCGGCAGCCGGCCGGGCGCCTGCCGGGAAGGGGGCGTACTCCTGAACCACATGCTCGTGCTTTGCCAGCCGCTCTTCCAGGTTGAACCGGCGGCGCACCAGGGGTGCGGGTATGTGAAAGGTATCCGCCACTTCATGGATCTCCTGGAAGCTCACCCCTGCACTGCCCGTCCCCGGGGGCAGCAGGAGGAGGGCGGCAAAATCTTCGGCGGCGTTTTCTTCTTCCCCTCTCCCGGTCAACCCGTCCACGTATAAGCCGCTGGTAACATTAAGGCAGTGCTGGCCCAGCCCGTAGGCCAGCATGTGCTTCAGTTCCGGCCTGGAAAGCCCCTTTTTCACCGTGAGCAGCGCGATACCGTCCCCCGTGCGCACGTATCTTCCCCTGACCCGGCCTTTAAACGGGAAGCGGGTCAGGATGATCCCTTCGCTCCTGGCTATCCTGTACAACTGGTAAACACCCGGCGGCCCCTCGAGACGGTATTTTTTGATCAGGGCCAGGGCCAGCCGGACGGCTGAACTCAAGGCTACCCCTCCGCTCGGCAGAAACGATTCTCAAGGACACCAGCGTATCCTTTGAACTATTTCTCATTTTATTATAAACCACGGTTGTGTCGGGTTTTGTCGAATGGTTGGGGAAGATAAAAAAATCATTACTCCTCCCCCGAGTTATCCACTTTCCAGCTACCCTGTTTTGGCTCTCGCTCGCTCCGGTGAGCCTCGTGGGCCTAACTATTGCTCGGCTCAAAGCTCCGGCAGGATTCCCGGCAAATTCGGCATCCTGCCTCAGTTGCCGGCCTCGGGCATCCATGCCCTCGGGCCTGCCTTCGCTTTTCGCCTCGCTAAGTTTGGCTGACCGCTCGGCTCAAGTCGCTCGCTACCGAGCCAAAACAGGGGCTTTAAAAAACTGGGGATACTTCAAACTCTTCCCCTGTAAATATTCAGTGAACCCGGCTGGATGTGGCCCAGCTCACCCCAACATGACTCTGCTTCCGGTTTTTCAGGTTTAATTGACAAATCGGGTTCTGGGAAGAGCTATTATCCCAGTGAGTGCTGGGTCCTCGCCCTGTCATCCCTTCTGGTTCCCTTCCTCCCTTTTCCTGCGCCGCTCCCTTTCCTTCTTTATAAAGCGCAGGGCCCACTCCCAGTGCTCAGCCAGGGACTGTTTTTCTTCCTCCGTCAGGTCCGGTACCTGCCTGAGCAGGCCGGCAAACAGGGGGTCGGCTGCAACTGCGTACAGCTCCGCGTCATGGGGTGCATTCCCGGGTGCACCCTCTTCGCCGGTTCCGTAAGGCCGGTCGGTGCGTCCCAGCAGGTAATCCGTCGAAACGCCGAAGAAATCGGCCAGCCGTTTGAGAGACTGGTTGTCCGGCGAGCGCCTGTTTTTCTCGTACATGGCAATGGTGCTCTGCCCCATGTGTAGCAGGCGGGCCAGTTCCGCCTGGGACAGTCCTCTTTGATTGCGCAAATAGGCCAGCCTTTCGCCGAGGGAAGACATGTCGGTTCACCCCGATCGTAATTTAACACGTTTTGTGAAGCCGGGAAAGAAAATAAAAAACGGATTTTCCGTTAAAGCGCATAATGTGATAGGAAGTAAAAACCTTCTACTATTATTTACGTTCGGCGCAAATTTTAACCGGTGGACCCTTGACAGCAATCGCGAATTGTGATTATAGTAATAGTCGGCAGCCGGCCGGCTCCGCAGGGCTGAAGCGGGCCGGCTGGCGCTGCAGCCGGGCAGGAAGGGGGGAGGTTTTGTTCTTTCAACACCAGCCGAAGGGTGAGCGGGGTGAGAAATGAAAAGATGTACCAGCTGAGGCTCAAGATGGGCCTCAGCCAGCGGCAGGTAGCCGAAGCCGTGGGCATCAGCCAGAGCTCCTACGCCATGATTGAGGGCGGCCACCGCCACCCCCGCAAGGAGGTGGAGAAGAAGCTGGCCGACTTCTTCGGCGTGACCGTGGACGAGCTTTTTTTTGGCCAGGATTATCACGGTTCGCGATTGGAGGAAGAGCGTGAAAAGCCCGGCGGCTGAGGCGGGAAAAACCCTTTTGCCCCGACGCTCCTGCCGCTCCTGCAGGGCGTGCCGGGAATGACGGCACAAAGCAAAAGCCTGCCGGCGGCTCTCGCCGCAGCCGGAGGAGGTGGTTGCCGCAAGAGGGCATCTTTATAGGCGTTAAAACGTTTAACCGAGTGGCAAAATTTTGAAAAGGAGGATGCAGTCCTTTATGCACGTTTTTCACGCGCACAAGCGCAGAATGTTCCTGGCGCTTTTTGCCGTGGCGCTGCTGCTCATCGCGGCCGTGCCGGCGTGGGCGGCGCCAGCGCTGACGGTGACACCCAACCAGGTACCGGCGGATAACGAGGATCACACGTACACCCTCAGCGTGACGGGGTTGGCACTTAGCCCAAACAATTTGAATGGGCAGAACATTACCGTGACCTATCCAAGTGGTTTTGATGTTGTTGGCGATGCGACTAACCCGGTTAAGGTTACGGTTACCGCGGTGGTTGATTCCAAGCCTTACGTGTTTATTTGCGATGCTGCCGGTGATTCTACTGCTTTCGAGAAAGGTACCATTAACATTCCTGCTGGTTCGCTTCCCGCTGCGGGCACGGTTAGCGCCATTACCGTCCAGGGCTTCACCGTGAAAAGCCCTAAGACGGCAGGAAGCGGCAACGTGGAGGTTAAATTTGCAGACTCTGCTACTACCACCGTTACGGCTTCTCTGACCTGGAGCCAGGTGGTCAAGACGGTTGCGATAACTGGTCCTACGGCCGCGGTTAAGGCTGGCAGCAGCTTCCAGGTAATCGGTACGGTTCAAGATGCTGCCAGTGCTGGGCTGGAGAACAAGACCGTGACCGTGACCATCACCGACTTGGCCGGGCAGGCCGTGGCCACCCAGACGGCGACCACCGTTTCTGGCGGCAACTTCACCAGCCCTGCCTTCAACCTCACCAAGGCCGGAAACTATGTGATCAAGGCCACGTGCGAGGGCGTAACTGGTTCTCAAAATCTCACGGTTGACCCTGCCGCCGCCAGCAATGTGGTCTTCATCGAAAAGCCCGGCGCGCTGACCAAGGGTGTGGAGAGCGGTTCGTTCACCGTGGGGCTGCAGGACCAGTACGGGAACAGCGTTACTCCGACGTCTGACGTTGACGTCTTCCTCACCGGCCCTGACGTAAACGGCAACCCTGCGGGTGTGTTTAAGAGCGGTGGTAGCGTAGTCACCAAGGTTACCTTAACTAGCGCCAGTGACACACAAAGCTTCACCTTCACGCCTTCCGTCACCGGCAGCGTGACCATCACCGCGCTGAGCGGCAGCCTGACCCCAGCAACGGCCCAGTACAACGTGGCCGCCCCGCAGGCTCCCTCCAGCGTGCAGTTGCAGCTTGCGCCGAAGTCCACGACCACCGACGGCAAGCCCATTGCCGGAACGAGCATAACCGCCACACTGACTACCGACGTGCCGGCGGACAAGGCCTACTCTATCAATGTAAAACTAACTTCTTCTGACGGCACTACAATTTGGAGCGGGTCGCCTTCTGCGTCGCTCTCCCAGGGCCAGAAGCAGGCTACCTTCACCATTACTACAACTACCGACGCAGCAGACCGTGTGCTGACCGTTGAGGTTTCCTTCACCCCCACCGGCGCCAGCAGCGCTATTAAGGCGTTGGCCAACATAGGTCCCTTCGCGGCAGCAAGCGGCAATGTACCCACAAGCGTTACCCTGACACTTACCCCGGCGGCCAAGGATTCTTCCGGTAATGCCCTGGCCGGTAGCCCCATCACCGCCACCCTGACCACCGACGTGGCGGCGGATAAGGACTACCCGGTTAATATAACTCTAAGTTCCGGCGGCGCTACTCCTGCTTGGGCTAGCGCTCCGTCAACGGTGACGATTGCCAAAGGCCAGAAGCAGGCTACCTTTATCATCACCACGACTTCCAGTGCGGCCGGCAACACTTTGAGTGTCAGTGTAACTGGCATCGGATCGGGTGACAGCGACTCTGTGACCTTTGCTTCTTCGACTGCTAACTTCACCCGCTCCCTGGTGCCCGGCTGGCAGGTCATCTCCGTACCGTTGAAGCTCAACAAGTCCCTGGCCGACCTGCTGGGCGGCGCGGACAAGTTCGAGGCCCTTTACCTGTACGATGCGGCCACCCAATCCTGGAAGCTGTACAGTCAAATGACCTCTGAGGAGCAGTACGGTAAGCCGCTGGTGGGCTACGTGGTGAAGATGAAAGAGGCCGTCCTGGCCCAGGCGGATTACCAGAAGGTCACCGCCACCCAGGCCGTCCCGCCCACGCTGGCCCTCAAGCAGGGCTGGAACCTGGTGGGTGCATCTCCTAGCGAGACTGCCAACAAGGTCGCGGACATGCTGGCCAGCGTCAGCGGCAAGTTCAGCACGGTAGTCAACCCTGGCCTCGGCAACCAGGCTCAATGGACAGCCGGAACGGCATCTTCAGATCTCACAGCTACTACTTATATTGTCAACAACGGCGACGCCTACTGGGTGTTCATGACCGCCGACGGTACGCTGGCCGGCTTGATGGCCCCGCCGGTGCAGTAATGCACGAATCGGCGCGAGGAGTGTGATGCTTTTTGCGGATTAAGAGTATCTTCAGAAGGGGTTACGGAGCGGGCGCGGCGCTTGCCGCCGCGCTCGCCATCATCATTCTCTTTTCATCCCTGGCACCGGCCCTGGCCCAAAGCACGCCGGCAGTACCTCCGGCGTTCTACGGGCGGGTCTTTTACGACGCCTACGGCGGCACGCTGGCCCCGGCAGGACTCACGGTGGACATCTACGTTGAAAATGAAAACCAGCCCCGCGGTGATTCCTTGCAGACGAGATCTGACGGCTGGTACGGTGGTCCCCTGGGCACGGACCCGCGCTATGTAGTGTCCGGTACCGAAGCTGACGTGGGAAAACGCCTTGTTTTTAAGGTAAACGGCCAGCCGGCAGCCACCTACGATTCCAGCGGCAGGCCCATGACAGTAACTTTCCAGTTTGATCAGGTTCAGCAGGTGGATCTGGTAGTGATGGGGCCGGAGGTTGAGTCCACCGATCCGGCTGACGGCGCTACCGGCGTGCCCGTGGACAAGACCATCACCGTAACTTTCAAGGGCGCAGTGCAGCAGGGCGACAACTTTGCGGGCATCGCGTTAAAGGACGCCTCGGGCAAGGCGGTGGAGGTAGACAAATCCCTCAGCGACCGCATCCTTACCATCAAGCCCAAGGCCCCGCTGGCCGGATCCACGGCCTACACCGTGAACATCCCCGCGGGCGCAGTGAAGGATGCGGTAGCGGGAATACCTTTGGCTAAGGACTTCAGCTTCACCTTTACCACCGAGCAGGATAAGACTCCACCGGCGGTGCAGTACTGCGACCCCGCTGACGGGACGGCCAGCGTGCCGGTGAACAAGACGATCACTATTACCTTCACGGAGGACGTCCAGGAGGGGCCGCAGTACGCGGGCGTCTCTATGGTGGACGATCAGAACAACGCCGTGACCCTGCAGAAGAGCATCTCCGGCAGGGTTTTGACCTTGAAGTGCGTTTGTCAATATAAAATTGATCCACCTGATAATGTGAAAGTGATCCACCAATGATAAAGTAAAAGTGATCCACTTCCACTGTTTTACCAATATCTAACATGATGGTTATTTTGTAGAGCGTAAAAGAACACCATGCCATAGCCATTAGCCCATTAATTATCTGCCAGGCAAGAGTCGAATTGGTGTAGCTCGGGCAGGGAAGAAGCTACCCCAATTCAAAGCAAACCGATATGCAATGCCGGCAGCCCCAGCTTATCCAGTCCCTTTAGCCGGAACCGTCTTACCGGGTTAATAACAGTGAATTGGCAACTACCTCCGGCACGATTGGTTCTAATGGTCTTGAGTAATTTTTTCGTGCCGGTTATACCGGTGGCCCCCCGGTCCTTCGCCAGCAGACAGGTCTCGTTCCCTGATCTCCACATTTTAGCGGGTACCGGGTAAGCCCATATAGGTGCTGGTACCGATGAATCCCCCCTTTTAGCCAGGGGTACCTGGTCCCCGGGTTGTCCGGTGAACTGTATGCAAGGACCCCTAAAGTACTGGGAAGGTTTGCACCTTCCCAGGGGAACCAGTTCCTCCGGTCTGGCCAATACAAATAGTCAATTACTTACGAATACCTTGAGTTTTTGAAATATCTTTATGGTGGTCATTTCCACTCCCTTTCTATTTAACCCGGCAAGCCCGGGTCCGGTTAAAGGGACTTATGATAAACCAGGGTTTTGGCATGCCGGCCCATGTCAATCTCCCTGCCCGGCCGGCCGTACAATCTGGCGTATTATCTGGCTTTTACCTTCTCTCGTTGTTTTAAGCGGTAAGATTCGGCGTTCATGTTCAGGATGTAGGACTTAAAAGTGATCCGGTCTACCAGCGCTGCAGCCAGGATATTATCACCGAATAT
>NZ_JAUSUX010000033.1 GCF_030813795.1 Desulfofundulus luciae
TGACATTTTCTTAGCCCAGATGAATGAGATAAGTAATGTGTCTGAGTGACATTTTCATTGACGAATTTCACTGACAAAGTCACTGACGCTTGACATACCTCCACCGCAGTCCCGTGGAACGCCTTTAAAAATAGTATAGCAAAAGAGGGTTGATGGCGGAAGGTGTCGAATTTTGCCAATCAAGACCCGGGAATAATTCCTTATTTCCCTGCCCAAGCTAATGCTAGACATTTTTGCTAAGGAGGAAAATCTCTTGTCTAGATATGCCAGAGCAATTGTGGCACTTTTAATGGCTCTAATTGCCGGTGGATTTTACGCCGGCAAGATGTACCTGGCGGCGGACAACCCAAAATCCACTGCCACGGGGGTCTATTCTTCCCAACCTGCGGGGGAAAAAACAACGGCAAATACCCTCCCTTCACAGGCGGTAAAACCGGCAAAAAATGAAACAAAGGCTCAAACCCCGGAAAATATTAATGAAAAGAAAAGTGCCACCGGCGATAAAAAGACCGGCGAGACCACTACTTCCTTGTCCAACGCACGCCGCGGTTGGGGCATTAAACGCAACGACAACCACCAGCAACCGGAAATGCCCGGGGCAATCCGCGACACCCTGGCCCGGTATGACGCCCACTGGATCGGCAGTCCCGATGAAAAGGTGCTTTACCTGACCTTTGACGAGGGATACGAAAACGGCTACACACCTAAAATACTGGATATTCTCAAAGCCAACAACGTCAAAGCCGCCTTCTTTGTGACTGGGCACTATGTCAAAACCCATCCGGAACTGGTCAAGCGCATGGTGGCTGAAGGGCACATCGTGGGCAACCACACCATGAATCACCCCAGCCTGCCCGACATCAGCGATGAGGAGATCAAGAAAGAGCTGCAATCGGTGGAAGAACTTTTCACAAAGCTGACGGGGAAGAAGATGAAATACCTGCGCCCGCCCAAGGGGGAATACAGTGAGCGCACCCTGGCCGTAACCAGACAACTGGGATATTACAATATTTTCTGGAGCCTGGCCCTGGTGGACTGGGTACCCATGCCCGGAGGTCCCCAGGAAGCCTACCAGTCGGTAATGGATAACCTGCACAACGGGGCGGTAATATTGCTGCACGCCGTATCCAGGGACAACACCGAAGCCCTGGACCGTATCCTTAAAGACGCCAGGGCCCAGGGGTACACCTTTAAGACGCTGGATGATTTGGTGGTGAAAAAATCTTAGTGGTTTGCCACTGTTATCCCCACTTTTCAACCTAGCCTGTTTTGGCTCTCGCTCGCTCCAGTGAGCCTCGCGGGCCAAACTAATGCTCGGCTCAAAGCTCCGGCAGGCTTCCCGGCAAATTCGGCATCCTGTCTCAGTTGCCGGCCTCGGGCATCCATGCCCTCGGGCCTGCCTTCGCTTTTCGCCTCGCTAAATTTGGCTGGCCGCTCGGCTCAAGTCGCTCGCTTCCGAGCCAAAACAGGCTAAAAAACTGGGGATACTTCAGGGCTTGCTGGCACTAAAACAAGGGCCTGGCGTAATTTAAGAATCGCCAGGCCTTTTGCACGGCATTACCGCTTTAGATTCATCTGGTAGTCATAGACCATCCGGGAAATCTCCGCGATACGGGCAAATCCTTTATCCACATCCGTTTCCCCTCTGGACAGCACCACCAGGATGTAAGGGTGTTCGGCAAAAACAATCCCGGCATCGTTGGCCACACCCCAGACATCTCCTTCCTTATGGGCCACCCTTACCTCCGGCGGGAGCTTACCGGGCAAACCCACGTGGTAAATGGGGTTGGCCATATCATCCAACAGGCGCTCTCCCAGGGCGGGATGCTCACGGCTGAATTCCAGCACCGCCTCCATATACCGGCCCATGTCCCGGGCAGTGGTGATATTCTCCCCGCCGGGGAACACGGTTTGCCCGCCCAGGTCGCGCATAAACCGGGCCACGTTGTCCTTGCCCAGGTGGCGCACCAGCATGCGGTAGGCGATGTTGTCGCTGATGGTTATGGACAGGTTGGCCAGTACCCGCAGGGAATAGCTATCGCCGTCCCGGGCGGAAAACTGCAGGATACCGGCTCCCCCTTGATAGTCCTGTTTGCTGTCATAAACCACCCGGTCATCCCAATTCAGTTTGCCTTGGGCGACGAGATGATTCAGGTACAGGACCACGGGCACCTTCACCGTGCTGGCGGCGGTTATAGGCTCATCACCGTTGATATCAAAGCTGGTCCCGGAGTGCAGGTCCTTAAAGTAGATGCCGTAAACTCCCGGCTGCTGGGCCAGGTACTCTTTCAGTTGTTCTTGCAGCGGCTGGTAATCCGGCACCTGCCGGAAAGACCAATCCTTATCTCCGGTCGCCTGCGCCAGCGAAACATCCGGGTCCGGACCGTTTAAAGCACCTCCTGTACCCGCGACAAGAAACGGCAGGGCAATTAAGAAAATCATTATCCTTAACAGAAGACGTTTTTTCATCATCCACACCCTCCTTTTTGAACTCAAAAAAAGAGCCGGCAAAGGCCGGACACTTATGAATGCTTCAATTAGAGGACCTGTTTATTGATAAGTGTAAATGAAATTATGTTCGCAGTGCAAGGTAAAGTTTCTGGCAGGAGTGGTATCAACTTCAGACCCTGTTTATAACATGGCGCAGGGACTTTCCGCTCAGAAAGTTAATGATCTCTTCTGTGATTATCTTTGCCGCCCTAACTGGTGCAGCTTCCGTCTTGCCTCCCAGGTGGGGGGTCAGGACGACGTTGGGGAGGGTAAAAAAGGGATGATCCGGCGGCGGGGGCTCCGAAATTAAAACATCCAGCGCCGCAGCCCGGATCCTTTTTTCCTTTAAAGCGCGGTAAAGGGCCTCCTCATCCACCAGTTCACCCCGGGCGGTATTGATCAAGCAGGCCGAGTTCTTCATCAACGCCAACTGGGGTGCGCCAATTAAGCCTGTTTTTTCGGGAGCGGGCCGGGTATGGAGGCTGACAAAATCGGAAGCTGACAGGAGTTCTTCCAGAGTTACGGGCCGGCCGCCCGCGGCAAGAATTTCAGCGGGATTCACATGGGGACTGTATACGAGGATGTTCATCCCAAAAGCCTGCGCCCGGACCGCCACCCGGCGGCCCACCTGCCCGAAACCGATAATGCCCAGGATCTTCCCGGCCAGTTCTACTCCCTCCAGCCGGCTGCGGCAGTCGTACTGCCAGGCGCCGGCCCCCAGGCGGCTTACCAAACGGCAGGTCTCCCCCATATTGCGGGCCAGAAAAAGCAAAAGGGCCATGGTTAAATCGGCGGTAGAGTCTGCCGCCCGCCCCGGGGCATGCACCACGGGGATCCCCCGGCTTAAGGCCGCCCGGACATCCACATTCACCGGGTGTGCCCGGGCACAGGCAATCAGGCGCAACCCGGGTGCGCCCTTGATCACCTCTTCAGTCACGGGTGCTTTGTGCACCACCAGGATGTCGGCCCCGGCCAGCTTGCCGGCCAGCTCTGCCGGAGAACCGTAAAACTCCTTGACCACTCTTCCATCCACCGGGGTGGGGTCAATGTCTTCGTGCCCCAAACCCATATTCAACACTGTTACGGCCACCTGCCACCCGGTCAGCACCGCCGGCAATTCCCGGCGCAAAGCCCCCGCGGTAAGGGTGCCGTCATCTACAAGATACAGGTGCACGGCTTGTGACCTCCCCTTTGATTGCTCCCAGTGATGGAAATTCGTTTTCCAGATGATAAATCCTGCCAGTATTATTTTGTAGAGAAGTTAAAAAGGCGGCGGGAACTTTCTCCCGCCGCCTCCCGGGCCGGGATATTTTGGGTATCACTAACTTCAACAGCCGGTAGCCTTTTCCGCCGGCTGGAGAATTTATCTCCAGATCTCGTGTTTTTACGTATTGCGTTACTCGTAATATTCAGGGGCCTTTTTCATTTCATTGACGAAGAACTCCATATCGTGGGAGAACATAACCCTACCATTGTACTTACGGGCCAGTTTCCGTACTTTTTCAATTGACCGGATAAAACTGATGCTATCATATACGATGCCCGAGAGACGGGCCGGCGGGCCATAGTTGCGGCGTTCATATACTGCGTCCATGGGAAAAATTAACGTTCCCGACTTTTGCAGATGTATGACCAACCCCAGGACGCCCGGGGTATGGCCGGGAAGGGTAACCACTTCCACGCCCGGTACCAGCTCAAAATCTTCATCAACCAGATTGAACTGAGCAGGCACTTCAAGGTCAGCTTTAATATATGCTCCGTGGCTGTTAGGATCAGGGTTCTGGTGCGTCATTAAAAGACCCAGCTCAAAATCTTTACGGTGCACATAAACCTGCGCATTTTGGAAAAGCCTCAGGTTGCCGGCATGATCCAGATGCATATGTGACAAAACCACTGTGCCGATATCCTGAGGAGTCAATCCAATTCTCTTGAGCTGGTTTTCAATGCGCTGTTCTTCGTTAAACGTATAAGGGAAGGCTTCACATAAACCTTTCGGCCAGTAACCGTTCATAGCCTCCGGGGGGCATCCCGTATCAAAAAGTATCTTGCCCCCGGGATGATCAATTAAAACACAATATACGGGAATCTTGATCCAGTGGTGAGAAGGTGTCTGATTGCTTGCCGTACCCACTGTAGCCATAGCTACCATCTGGTTCTCGTCGCAGCTAAGGTATCCGTTATCTAAAATGTAAACTTTCATGATAAACTTCCTCCTTTTCACTTTTTCTAAAACCAGGCTTAGATAGTCCCAACGATTGGGCGGCCTTCTTCATCCCATCCGCGCAGGCGGTAGTAATCGGCCAGCATCCGCCTGAAGTTTTCTTCCGGGAGAACATCCCCGTTTTCCAGCGGTTCTTTAAAGAAGCGTGGCGGCAGGTTATCGTCATCCCTGGTCAGGCCTTGTAAAAGGTTAAATTGACGGGTGGCCGAAACTATGCGTCCGGCGATGCGGCGCAACTGTCCTTCGTCCACACCCAAACCCGTGGTGGCATTGACCACCCTGACCAGGTCTTCCCATAGGACCAAGTCCCCGTAAAAACGGCAGAGTATCAGGGCGTCGTAAATGGCCAGCCGGTCCTCATACTCGATAAAAAGCTCCGCCTTCCCCTCCGTGGTTTTGGGGTCAATCAACCCGGCCAGCTCGGGCTTGTAGAATGTAGCCCGCAGGTGGCAGGCCCCCCGCGGTGAAGTGGCATAGGAAAGACCCATGCCGTGCAGCACCCGGGGATCGTAGCCGGCCGGCTCCATCCCCTTGACATGGATGGCCAGGTTACCCAGGCCAAGCTTCTCCGCCGCCGTACGGATACCCTCGGCCAGGAGGTCGCCCACCCCTTCGCGCCGGGCTATCTGGTACAACAGTTTAGCTACGCCTTCCGCATCCCCGTATTTCACGTCTACATCCAGGGCACCTTTTTCGGCGGCCGTGATGGCAAAGGCCGCCATGTTGCCCGCACTGATTGTATCCAGGCCAAGCCGGTCGCAAATGTCGTTCAGGTAAATGATATCGGCCAGGTCGTGGATGCAGCACAACCCGCCGAAAGAATAGATGGTTTCATATTCCGGGCCTTCCACCATAAGCCCTTCGTGCCTTCCCCTGGTCACCCGGGTGAGGTTGCCGCAGGCCATTAAGCAGGGGCGGCAGGCCCGGGGCTGCACTTCGAAGTTTTCAACCAGGTAGTCGCCGGTAAGGGACTCCCATCCGGGCAGGGTTCCCCGGCTCCAGTACCTGGCCGGAAAGGCGCCCACGGAATTCATCAGCGACACCAGTTGGGGAGTGCCGTATTTGCGGTAACGCAGTACACGGGGGTTATCCTTTGCCTTTTGGGTTAGCTCCGCCACATATTGTTTCAGCCCTGCCGGGTCGGCCAGCTCGCAGCCGGCCCGGCCGTGAAAAACGATGGCCTTTAGTTTTTTCGACCCCATCACGGCCCCCATGCCGGTCCGCCCCGCGGAACGCCAGTAGTTGTTTTCAATGCAGGCGTAGCGCACCAGGTTTTCGCCGGCCGGGCCGATGACCATCGCCTCGGCGTCTTTGTCCCCTACCTCGGCCAGGGCCATGTCTTCGGCAGCGTAGCAATCCAGGCCCCACAGTTTTGTACCGTCCCGGAAAGAAACACCCTGATCGGTGACTTCCAATAAGGTGGGATTTTTTGCCTGGCCCTGAATGATAATAGCATCGTAACCGGTTCTCTTCATTACCGCCCCCACATGGCCGCCCGAGTAGGACTCGCCGTAAAAACCGGTAAGGGGGGACCGGGCAAAGACTCCAAAACGGTTGGAACCCGGCATGATCGTACCTGTTACAGGGCCGGAGGTAAAAATCAGGCAGTTTTCCGGACCCAGGGGGTCGGCCCCGGGCGGAATGTTCTGGAGCATCAGGTAAGTGCCCAAACCTTTACCGCCCAGGTATACGGCCAAAACCTCATCTGGAATTTCCTCCGCCTGCCACTGCCTGGTTGACAGGTCAATGCGGAGCAGTCGTCCGTAAAAGCCTCTCATGTTTCAAGTCTTCCTTTCCTTGCCTTTAAAATGCTCTTTCGTAGATTTCCCTGATGTCGTCCACCGTGAGCTTGCGCGGGTTGTTGGCCAGCAGGCGGGTTACCTTTATGGCACCCTCGGCCATACCCGGTATGGCTTCGGCAGTTACACCGATATCGCGGAGATGCAAAGGAATTCTTACATCGGTGGACAGCTGCTTAATAGCCTCGATAAATTTATCGGCCGCCTTACGGTCGGACAGTTCCTCCACCCTTTCCCCCATGGCCAGGGCCATTATTTTGAACCTGGGCAGGGCACCGAGCAGGTTTGATTCCATGACATAAGGCAGCAGGACGGCGTTGGCCACACCGTGGGGGACATGGAACTGGGCACCCAGGGGATAGGCCAGCGCATGGACGGCACCGACACCGGCGTTGGCGAAAGCAATCCCTGCCAGCAGGCTGGCCATGGCCATGTTCTCCCTGGCTTCCATATTCTCCCCGTGGGCCACTGCCGTACGCAGATGCCGGGAAATAAGCCTGATAGCTTCCAGGGCCAGTGCATCGGTAATTGTCGTAGCATTAACAGAGATATACGCTTCTACTGCGTGGGTCAGGGCATCCATACCGGTAGCCGCGGTTATATGCGGAGGCATGGTTACCGTTAGTTCCGGGTCCACAATGGCCACCCTGGGCAGCAGGTAAGGGCTCACCACGCCTTTCTTTAGCTGTTCCTCCACATCGGAAAGAATGGCAATGGGTGTGACCTCGCTACCCGTGCCCGCCGTAGTAGGCACTGCGATAACGGGTAGACCCGGTTTGGGTACTAAATTCACGCCGATGTAATCGTTAATTGATCCGGGGTTAGTCATCAAAATGGAAGAAGCTTTGGCCACGTCCATGGAACTGCCGCCGCCCACCGCCACCAGCAGGTCGTAGCCGCCTTCTTTAATGGCCTGCTGGCATTTGGTCACCACCTGCAGGCGTGGTTCGGGTTCCACTTCACTGAAAAGTCCGATTTCCAGGCCGGTCGGGGCCAGGGCCTCTTTCACCTTGTCCACCAGGCCGGTTTTTAAAAGTAATGGGTCGGTAACCACCAGGATTTTGGTGGCGCCAAGGTTTTTAGCCTCACCGGCAATCCGGCCGAGGCTACCCCTACCGGTAATGATTGTGTTCGCCGTCCAGAAATAGCTTACTTTCACATCATACACCTCCAGAAATTTTTCTGTCAGTGCTATAATTTTTCAAAATTCATGCCTGTTTAAAATCTCTTGCTTTCATGGCCGCGAAGCCTTTTAATCTCCCGGCTTGATTCACACCAACCTCCCTTTTGTGCTCTCATACCTGGCTCCGGATGTAGCAAGATTGCAACAAAAAACGCGCAAGACCGCGCGTTCTTAAGAAAAGTATTTTTTTATTTTCCGGGCCAGGGTGCTCCGGTGAATACCTAGCGCCCGGGACGCCTCCTCTTGCGTGGAATATACCTGCAAAGCATGCTGGATAAGATCCTTTTCGAATTTTTCTAACGCCTTATCCAGGTTCTCCGGAGTTTTAGGCGAAAAGCAAGTGGCGGATTGCTCTACCTGTGCCTCCAGTTCCCTGGCTACCATGCGGGCAGTAATTTTTACTCCGGTACTGAGAACCACCAGGCGCTCCATCAAGTTCTGCAGCTCCCGCACGTTTCCCGGCCACCGGTAGCTCTGCAATTCTTGGCAGGCTTCCGGCGTAAGAATCTTTTTTATATTATAGCGGTCCAGGTAGAGGTTGAAAAAGTGGCTGGCCAGGGGGATAATATCCTCCCGCCGGCTTGCCAGGGGAGGAATATAAATTGGTATGACATTCAACCTGTAGTATAGATCCTGACGAAAACGCCCCTCACGCACCATCCTTACCAGGTCTTGATTGGATGCAGCCACAATACGCACATCTATTCTTTCCGGTTGTCCACTACCCAAAGGGTATAGTTCCTTATTTTGAACCAGCCGCAATAATTTCACCTGGGCGGAAAGGGGCACCTCACTAATCTCATCCAGAAACAGGGTACCTCCCTCGGCAGCCTTGACCAACCCGGGATAACCTTCCCGCCGGGCGCCCGTAAAAGATCCCGGACGGTAGCCGAATAATTCCGCCTCAAAAAGTTCCCCCGGAATGGCGGCCGCGTTTACCACCACAAAGGGTTTGTGCTTCCTCGGACTGTATTCATGGATGATCCTGGCCACGACTTCTTTGCCGACGCCGGAATCGCCCTGGATCAAGACGGTGGCGTCGGAATACGCGGCACGAATGGCCCTGTTCACCACCTGTTTCATGGCCTCGCTTTCCGCCACCACAGTTCCGATGCCTTCCAGTTCCACCAGGTGATTTGCCGGGGTCGGCCCGGTTACTTTCTTTCCTTTACTGTTTCGCAGCGGTTTCACCGTAGTTACTACCAGAAGAATTTTACCCTCTTCATCAAAAACTGGATTTCCGGTTACCATCACTTTCTGGCCGGTTTTAAGCACATGCTGGGGAATGGTAACGGTGCGCCCCTGTTCCAGCACCATCAGGGAAACCGACCGGTCGAAGTAGCGGTTATCCACCAGCTCATTCATGTTGCGTCCCAACAGCTCGTGGCCATGTAAACCCGTCAAACATTCGTAGGCACTGTTCACGCCCAGGGTATAAGCCTGCCCGTTGGTGTAGTAAAAGCCGGTCTCAGTATCGGTAACACGCAACGACCTGCCCTGATAATTCCCCGTCCTTTTGCCTGGCTCCGAAGCATTCGTTTTTAGAAGATTTGTCTTATGCAAAGCGAGTAGATGATCGCTTCCTTCTTTCCAACATTCCGGCAGGTAACGAGAAAGGCCTTCTTTGAAAAGCATTTGCTTTCTCCTCCCTTCCCGACAAGTTATGTTAAAATATTTAGACACTTCATGATTTCGACATTGCAATATGATCTCCTCCAGCTCAACCAGCGAAAAACAAAAGGCAGGTTTTGCCTGCCTGCGGTCCGTAAATTTTATCCGTAGATTTATATGATGTATCATCATTTTACCTTCATATCTTCGTAAAAGAAGGGAAGAGAGGGTGCCGACCAGAATATGAGGATCAGGAAAAACCGGTGCGATAAAGAAAAACCAGAATGGAACAGGTTTTCTTTAGAAGCTTTTGGGGAGGGTTGCAAGCGAGGCAAATTATGAATACCGGCTACTTGTTTACGCTGATCAACCTGGCCGTTTTTCTGGATACCGTGTTGTACGGTATCATCGTCCCCGTGATACCCTATTACGCCACCAGCGCAGGTGCTTCCACCACCGAACTGGGGCTAATTTTTGCCGCCCTTTCCGCCGGCCTCCTGCTGGCCAGCGTACCCGCGGGGCTGGCCTGTGACCGGTACGGCTACAGGCCGGTCATGGTTCTGGGTATGGCCGGCCTGACCTTATCCACGCTAGTCTTCCTGATTTCCCGCTCGGTCTGGCTTCTGGTTATCAGCCGTTTACTCCAGGGAATAGCCGCGGCGGCCACCTGGTCGGCCGGCCTGGCCCTGGTGGCGTCCCTGTACCCGCCCCGTTTAAGGGGACAAAAAATGGGGATAGTCATGACCAGCACCGGCCTGGGCACCATTATCGGCCCCGTGCTGGGCGGCACCCTTTACCAGTTTACCGGTTACGCCTTCCCCTTTCTGGTAACGGCAGGCGCAGGGGCCTTGCTGACCCTTTTGATCTGGTCAAGTCCCCTGCCCAAAAACAGCACCCCTGCCGGGCGGGAGCAACTGCCGTGGCAGCAGTTTTTATTTGACCGGAACATTTTCTGGGGAGTGTCAATAACCGTCACGGGCAGCTTTGGGTTTGGCATGCTGGAGCCCCTTCTGCCCATCGACCTGCAAAAACGTTTTGGCCTCGGCAGTGCCGGCGTGGGGCTGCTCTTTGGCGCCTTGAGCCTCTCCTTCGCCCTGTTCCAGCCCCTTTTCGGGATCCTTTCCGACCGGCTGGGTCGTAAACCCCTGATCGTAGCCGGATTGCTCAGCACGGCGGCCACCGTACCGTGGCTGGTCGTGGCACCAAATGTTACACTGGTAACGGCGGCCATGGCCCTGCTGGGCCTTACCACCGGGGCCTACTCCACCCCCGCGCTACCTTTACTGGCGGAATCCATGGAGAAAATTCACCCCAAACACCCCGCGGACGGAAAGACAGGCCGGGCAAGCGGCCTTTACGGCACCACCTACGGCATAGCCAATACCGCCTATTCCGTGGGGCTGCTGGCCGGTCCCCTGGCAGGCACTTTCCTGGCCCAGCGCTGGGACGTCCTCACGGTCATGCTGCTCTACTCCGCCCTGCTGGGAGCCACTGCCATAGGAGTGACGGCCCGGCTGCAGGAAACGCTAAAAGCAAAGAAAATCCTGCCTTAAGCTTTCCAAAAGATTAATCACCCGGCGGTTCAATGGCGGCGACAATTTCCGGTTTCAGCCCCCGGTACCTGGCCAGCCACTGGCGGCGCTCCCGGCGCAGTTCTTCCACCAACTGCCGGTAAACTTCCGGGCTGTAGTAAGTAGCGGGGTTGTAGCGGTCCAGGTCCAGCCCCGGCACCTGTAAAGGCACCTGGTAGCCCCAGTGGGGATCGGTTTGCCAGGTAATGCCGTCGCGGGCAATTTCCCTCAAGATGTGGGTGGAAACGGCAATGGTGATTTTTTCGCCGGGGAAGCCGGGGCCCGCACCCACACTGCCGGTGTTCAACAGGTAGCATTCCATGTCCGGGTTGGCCCGCAGTATTTCCAGCAGGCGGTTGCCTTCCTCTTCTTCAGGACCAATGATAAAGGGGTTGGTGCCCACTTCCCGTTTCGACTGGCCGGCACGGGTGGGATCCCCCGCCGAAGTTTCAATGGATTCTCCCAGCATAAAATAAGCCGCCGCCTGTTCCGCCGTTAACCTGGCCACGGGAGGGATAATGGTATTCCGGCGGGTGATAAAGATGAGCCGGTGGGCCTTGTCGAGATCAATGCGGTCATCGGTACTGAGCACGTCTCGGCGCAGGATTACTCCCCGGCCGTTGGAAGTAAGCCCGGTATCATCAAATAGAATCCGCCCGTCTTCCAGCACCTTCACGTTTTCAAAGACGGCCCCGGGAGCGGTGGCCGCCCGGTAGAGAACCATCTGGGACTCATCCAGACCTTCCGTTTTAATATAAAAGCCGTTTTCCGTACCGTAACAGTAACCCCGGCCATCCATCATCACCACGTCGTCCTGGCGGATGACCACCCCTTCCTCTCCGGTCAAGCCGTGATCATGCATGGTGAGGGTGGTTTTTCCCGTACCGGAAAGGCCAAAGAGAATAAAACCGATCTCTTTTAATTGGCCGTTCCTGTCCCGCACCCTTAAAGCCTTGCTCCCGGCGTGCAGGCCCAGCCAGCCCCGCTTTTTTACCACGTACATGGCCATGCGTAAAAAGGATTTCTTGCATTCCCCGAAGTAGTCCGTTCCCAAAATGTAGGTCACACCGGCTTCGGGGTGGCAAAAAATAATCCGTTCAGGCCACTCCGGAACATAGATGCTCATTAAATCGGGCTCCTTGTCCGGGTTTTCCGGTTCAAAAAGCATCAAGCGCCACTGCAGCGGGATGCGGGCATATTCAGCGGTGATATATAAACGGCAGTGCAGGCGGAAATCGGGATGGGTGCCCATCTGCCGGTCCAGGCGGATGACCGATTTTCGCTTCAGGTAGGCATGCACCTGGTCCACCAGCTCCAGCGCCCGCTGCCGGGAAATGCCCTGCTGGTCCACTCCCAGCCGCACTCCGTCTTCTACGATATAGGTGAACTTGGAGCTGCGGTTGCGGACCCGTGTTATATAATTGACACTACCGTATACGGTGACCTGCTCCTCATGGGAGGCCAGTGTCCTTAAAGTTTCCGGCGAAGGATTGGTTATTTCCCGGCCTGCTACAACCCTGCGGCGAAACTCTTCCATAGGATCAGTCCACCTTCCGATATTTTTCTTAAATTTGTGTTAATAATTATTCAAGAAAATTTTTCATTTTCCTGCATAGTGCATACAAAATACAAAAGAAGATCCAGTCATCCCTCTATTCAAATTGATTGGTGAAGATGATATAATATCCCCGGCGGTACAGCCACAAACGGAAAAGTTAAGGAGGGGAAAACCGTGGCCAAAATCCCGTACATCGAATCGGAAGAATGCCTGGCCTGCGGCTCCTGCGCAGATGTTTGCCCGGATGTCTTCCAGATGAATGAAACCCTGGGCTTCGCCGAGGTGGTTAACCCCCAGGGTGCCAGTGAAGATGAAATTCAGGAAGCCATCGATATGTGCCCTGCCCAGTGCATCCACTGGAAAGAGGAATAGAAAGAACTAAAGCAAAAAACAAGGGGCGTCGGGAAAGACGCCCCCTTATTTGCTGGAGGAATGCACATGCGAACCGGGACGGCCAATCTGCCCCTGCACGGGGGGAAATGCCCGCCCTGGCTCTTTGAGCGGATGGTCAAAATGAGCCGCGCCTTAATTGAAGTGATGGTGGTGGAAAGCGGCCCGGACAGGATCCTGGCCAGGCTGGCCGACCCCTTCTGGTTTCAGGCCCTGGGTTGCGTGCTGGGATTTGACTGGCATTCTTCCGGTTTAACCACCACCGTCTGCGGTGCGTTAAAGGAAGCCCTGCGGGACCGGGCCGGCCACCTGGGGCTTTTCGTGGCGGGCGGCAAAGGAAAGACATCCCGCCAGACACCCGGCGAAATCCTGGCCATAGGGGAAAAGTTTCCCCTGGCCCGGGACCCCCGGGAACTGGTTTTTGCGAGCAAAATGGCCGCCAAGGTGGACAACGCCGCCGTCCAGGACGGCTACCAGCTCTACCATCATACCTTCTTTTTTACTTCCTCCGGACGCTGGGCAATCATCCAGCAGGGTATGAACGAAACCACCCGCTGGGCCCGCCGCTATCACTGGTTGAGCACCACGGTAAAAGATTTTGTCTGCGAACCCCATACGGCGGTGTGCTGCGATCACAAGGGCGAAACCCTTAACCTGGTGGCCCTGGAAAGCGACCCGGCCCGGAAGGTGATTGCCGAACTGGCCCGGGAAAAGCCGGAAAACCTGCTCCGGGATCTGACCCGGTTGCAGCAGGATGCCCTGAACCTGCCGGCCCGGCACCGGGTGGAACTGGCCGACCTGAATCCCGCCAGGCTGCACCGGGTGCTCCTGAAAAGTTACGAACGGCAGCCGGAGAACTTCGCCGCCCTGGTGGCCACCGAGGGAGTGGGACCTAAAGCGCTGCGGGCTCTTTCCCTGCTCTCGGAACTGGCCTACGGAACACCGCCCAGCTTCAGGGATCCGGCCAGGTTCAGTTTTGCCCACGGGGGCAAGGACGGTCACCCTTATCCCGTGGACCGGGCCACCTATGATCACTCCATAGCCTTTCTGGAGAAGGCCCTGGCCGAAAGCCGCCTGGGCCGCCAGGAAAAAATAGAAGCGTTCCGCCGCCTTGGCCGGTGGCCCCGCCATGCGTTTTAGCGCCAGGGCACGGCTTGTCCCGGAGATTATTGAAGCCTTTTATTTTATTTCGCTAAGATCTTTCAGGCAGGGCAGGTTGGCGTCAATGGAAACCTCCACGGCATCGGCAGGCGAGGGATTGGCAAGGCGCAGTCGAAAGCAGGGTTTTTTTAGTATGTGGTGCCACACGGTTTCCCCTTCTTCGACCTCCAGCCTGCCGGTGGTCTTCCATTCCTGTCCGTTGTGCTCCTCTACAAAGAGATTCACGGTCCCGGTAGTGCGGATGCGAAAGGCAATGTTCAAAAGGGTCGCCCGCGGGCAGTCCAGCTCCACGGCCTGGCCGGCGCCGAGATTCATCTCCCGGGCCAGGCGAACAATGCGCGGTACAACAATTTTTTGTACATCATAATAAAGACTCATTGCCTCACCCTCTACAAAGAATTCTCATGGTTTAACCATTGTTCTTTAATATTACACGATTTTTGCCCTAAATGGCAAGAATCCAGGGTTTCTAGAGGTAAGAGATGAAGAACCAGAGTAAGGCAGTTTACCAAATCAAGCGCACCTACGGGAAATGGTTCCTGACGAAAGTGAAAAGGGCCATCTACCGGTACTCCATGATCACGGCAGGCGATAAAATTGCCGTAGGCGTTTCGGGGGGCAAGGATAGTTCCGCTCTCCTGTACATAATGTGGCTGCTCAAACACTATTCCCCGCTTTCCTTTGACTTTCACGCCGTCTTTCTTGACCTGGGCTGGCCGGTGGATCCTGCACCCCTGGCCTCCTTTTGCCGGGAACGGGACATACCATTTCACGTGGAACAAACGGCCATCGGAGCCATCGTCTTTGAACACCGCCGGGAGGAAAACCCCTGTGCCCTGTGCGCCCACCTGCGCCGGGGCGCCCTCCACGAAGCGGCCCGGCGGCTGGGCTGCAACAAGGTAGCCCTGGGGCATCACCTGGATGACCTCCTGCAAACCTTTCTGTTAAACTGGGTCTACACCGGCCGGCTGGCCACCTTTACGCCGGCAACCCACCTGGCCAGAAGCGGCCTGGTACTCATCCGCCCCCTTATTTACCTGCCGGAAGCCACCCTGGCCGGCGTTGCGCGGGCGGAAAATCTTCCCGTGATGGACAACCCCTGTCCTGCCAGCGGTAAAACGAAGCGGGAAGAAATACGCGCCCTAGTCGGCTTGATGGCGAAAGCCTACCCCGATATCCGCGAAAAATTTCTCACCGCCATC
Organism: Desulfofundulus luciae; assembly: GCF_030813795.1. Taxonomy (NCBI): domain Bacteria; kingdom Bacillati; phylum Bacillota; class Clostridia; order Eubacteriales; family Peptococcaceae; genus Desulfofundulus; species Desulfofundulus luciae. Next base: position 15,187 of record NZ_JAUSUX010000033.1, read on the forward strand.
GAAAAGGCCGGGTGGTTGGAACCAGGTCCTGACAAATAAACCACCTCCGGAACAATCCGTAGGGCTACACGGAAGTGGTTCACGTCTCGATAGGGCTTGCCTGCCGCGCCTTTCTGGTAACTACCACTGACTGCAGGGTAACAAGCCTGCTTGCAGGATAACATTTTTTGGTTATAATGAAAGCAGCAGATGATTTTAAAGTAAGGAGGCGTTTCTTGATGAAGGACTGCCCGGTATGCCATGTACCCCTTAGGGAAGTGCCCCGCTTCGGGGTTTTGCTGGATGTCTGCTCCCGCTGCCACGGGGTGTGGCTCGACGGCGGAGAACTGGAAAAGGTGATTGCCCTGGCCCGGGAGTTCCACGGCGAATTTCAGCACTACAAAGATTACGACGAGCACCACAGCTATCACCATCACGACCACTACGGCCATCACGGCTACCACAAGCACAAAAAGAAACGCAGCATCTTCGAGTTATTTGAAGATCTGTTTGATTAAAAAATCCGGGTGGCGCGTTTCCCGGCCACCCTTTTTATTTCACCGGCCCCCTTCTTTTTCCCGGACCTCCCCCCGGGCCAGGGAGAAATATACGCCGCCGGCGCAGAGCACGGCAAAGAGCAAAAAGGATATATGCATGCTTTTCAGCAAAAGCGGACTCGCAGCCGGAGTGATGGCCCTGCCCTTCAAATAAAAGCCAAAGAATAAGGTAACCAGGGCCATGCTCAAAGCCTGGCCGACCAGGCGCATGGTACCCAGGGTGGCCGAAGCCACCCCGTAATAGTGTTTCTCCACTGCACTCATTACCGCATTGGTATTGGGCGAAGAAAACAGGGCAAAGCCAATGCCAAGCAACACCAGATTACCCATTGTCACCCATAGAGGAGTGGTTTTGTTTATAAGGGAAAAAAGGAAAAGTCCCGCAAAGCTCAAGGCCATTCCCAGGGAAGCAAGCACCCGCGGCTCGACACGGTCGGAAAGCCTGCCGGCCAGCGGGGAAAGAAGGGCCATCAGAATGGGCTGCGCCAGGAGGATAAAGCCGGCAGTCTGGGCATCCATCCCCCTGACCACCTGCAGGTACAGGGAAAGTAAAAACCCTACCGCAAAGGTGGCGCTGTAGTGAATGAGCGCCGCCAGGTTGGAAAAGGCAAAAACCAGGTTACGGAAAAGGTTCAGGTTGATCAACGGATAGGGGTAGCGCAGTTCCTGCCGGATAAACAGGGCCAGCAAAACCAGACCCAGTGCCAGGACCCAGCGGGCATAGGTGCTGGCGTTGGCCGCCGCAATGCCGTACATGAACGCCGCCATGCCCAGGGTGTAAAGGAACGCCCCAGCCGGGTCATATTTTTCACTCCGCCCATCCTTCCATTCTCCCTTGAGTTTAAACACGGTGACCAGGACCACAATTAAGCCAAGCAAAAAGTTCAGGTAGAAAATATACCGCCAGCCAAACTGGTGGGTTAAAAACCCGCCCACCACCGGCCCCAGGGATAACCCCGTATAAACAGCCGCCACGTTGATGCCCAGCACTTTCCCCCGTTCCTGGGGAGGAAATACGCCGGTCAGGATGGCCACGCCGGTACCGAAGATCATGGCACCGCCAATCCCGTGCAGGATGCGGAAAAGGATCAGCATTTCCCCTGAAGTGGCCAGACCGCTTAAAAGGGACAGCAAGGTATAAGTAATGATCCCGGCCAGAAAGACCTTTTTCCTGCCGTACAGGTCCGCCGCCCGGCCAAAGGGAAGCAAGAAAACAGAGGAGGCCAGGAGATAGGAAGTAACAATCCAGTTGAGCATCAATGCTTCCAGGTGAAACTCCCGGCCAATGGCCGGAACGGCCAGGTTAACGGCACTGCCCATAAAGGGAGTTAAAAAGGAAGCCAGGGTGGCCGCCAGCAAAACGTATTTTTTCATGCTTTTATTATGGTTCATAAAAAAAGCACACGCCCCCGGGGGACAAGAGCGTTGGCGGGTACACCTCCTTATTTAAATTAATACTTTTAAAAATTCAACAGGCCGGGCAAAATTCCTCCCGGGAACAACGTTCGAATTTCTGGCCTTCAATTTTTATGGGCCTGGAACCTCTATATCTGAAAAACTGGTGAACGAAGAAGATGCTCCCATCGATTCAGTTGCACCTGGTCGCTATGTCACGGCATTTTTAGGAGGGAATTATCCCTGATGCGGGATAATCTGCCGCCTCAGGCAGGATAAAATGTAAGGGGGTTGCCCCAAATTTACTTTTGGGACAGCCCCTTTTCTTATTGCGCTAACACCCTGGAAGCACAAGCAAAGAAGTCTTGTTCCTATCTTCGACACGTAAAAGGCCCCACATACCAAGCTCTACATCCCAGCGAACAATTCCGGAACGATACACAAAGTCACCGGGAGTTCCCAGCGGGCTGATTGCACCTTCTATCTTTGCCGAAAAACCTTCGCCCACTGTAACCGCGCCCCTGACGGCTATGACCTGGGAAAAGAGGTCCCCCGGTTGCTGCCGGTAGTTGTGGCCATGGAGGACGAAGCTGTGCGCCCGCGGTTTATCGGACGGCATAAGTAGACGAATCGTTACCGGATCACCGATTATTGCCTCGAACAGGGGCGTGGCGGGATCGCCGTGGAAAAGGGAACTAAAGACCTTATGCACCTGCGGTATAAATTTTAACCGGTTCTCAAAAGGTTCAGAGCGGTAATTGAATGCCTTCATTCCCCGATCTTCGGGGTCCAGATCCCCTGGAATCGGAACTATAACGAACGCTTCCGGAATGACCTTACCCCCGGCATTTAGAAGGAATACACCGTCGTGCATGATCAGTACCATCTCCCGTACGGCCGGCAGGAACGTGTTTAGGATGTCTAGCTGGGCACCATGCAACTGTTTAACGCCGGTTCGGGGATGGCGATAGGATGAGCCCCGCGGCTCCGTAATCAGGGCTCCAAACAGGCCGTGGTGCCTGTGGTTTCTTATGTCGGCGTAATCCGTGAGGCTGATCTCCAGGCCGGGTAATTCAACGAACCAGCGGTAAGTAATGGTTTCTCCCGGTCCAATCGTCTGATCAGGATTAAAGCCGATAGTGGCTCCATCTGATCCCAGCACGTCGTATTTGACGAGTTGAGCGTGCATGGAAACCCGGTTCGAGTATGGCCAGGGGGCTTCAACCGGTACAGCCGGGTGCTGGTGGTCGGGTAGAGTTTCGGGTAAGCGGTTTGTAAGGGTTACCTCCACACAATCACCGGCATTTGCCCTTATTATGAGAGGTTCGGGATTCTTTGCGCCGGAAAGGATCTCATCCACCTCTTCCGCCCTGGCAAAGATTAATCCGAACGGGTCGTGGTCACCGTGGGCATTGTAGTCGATGTTTGTGCCCAGGGCAACAATATCAAAGTGCTTGATAGGTGTCCCCGGCGGACAGGGGTTCCCGGGATCCACTGCCTTTGGTGGCGGGGCTCCGGTAGGTTGGGGGCGTGGAATCGTGCGTACGGGCGGCTCCGGCCTGTCCGGCAGCGGCAATAACTCGGGTACCCGTTGGCCAAAGGCCCGCATAATGCCCCACACGCCCAGCCAGAGGTCGTCGATACCGCCGGAAAAATACAGCATATCGAAATCCCCCGGGCCTTCACCTTCCACGGCGAATTCGAAGTTGAACGCTTCCGAGATACCGATGTGCTTGGCCTGAGTCAATGGGGATTCCAGATCGCGGCTTTCAAACATCCATTTCTGGCGGTGCAGATTGAAAGCATGGGATTCTTCGTGCGCACCTTGAATCAGCCGGATGCACACAGGGTCTCCAATGTATACCTTCAGGAGTGGAGTAGCCGGGTCCCCGTGTACAAAAGAGCTGAACACGTACGCCGGGTCGCCGCCCCTGATCTGGAACGGCTCGTTCGTGTAGTTAAAAGCCATTACCCCCTGGTCGTTAAACGTTCCGGGCACCGGCGGCTGGTTCAGCGGTTTTCCCCCGGCCGTGACCAGCGGAGCAAAATCGTGAACTGCCAGGCAGAATTCCCGGAAATCGGGAATGAAGGGATTTTCAATAATGGCCTGGCTCCCAGCTTGGATTGGCTCCCCCGTATTCTGTTCCCGGAATTTCGATCCGGGCGGCTCTACTATAAGCGCGGCGAACAGGCCGTGATGCTGGTTTTGGAGGGCGAACAGGTGATCGTGGAAGAACACCGTCTTAAGCTCGGTATCGGCAAACCAGCGGTACCTTATCGTCTTATTGCGCTCAACCCCGGTGAAATAGTTCCAGCCGACATTAGCGCCGTCGGACGCCAGCGGGTCGAATTTGACGAAGTGAACGTGCATGCCACAGAAGGGGGTTTTAGTCAGGACCTGGAAGGCGCTGGGTCCCAACGTCACCGGTAGCTTATTGGTAAAGGTCAAGTCTATGCATTCACCTGCATTGGCACGGATAAACAGGGGCTCCGGCTTCTTCCGGCCGGCCAGGATATCTTCTTCATCTTCGGCCAGGACGAATAAACGGCCTTCGGGATCGTGCCAGCCGGCTTTATTGTAAACAAGATCTTTCTGGATGGCCACGATATTGTATTCCCTTACGGGGACGCCTGGTGGACACGGGTTGGTAAACGGCGCCCCCGGCACCGGGTTAGGGTCAAAGGCAGCTCGTTCCAGATCCGTAGGACCGAAGCCCCGGTCAGTGCCGAGCGGCGGTAAAGGCGCCCTCTTGCCGTATGTGCCCGGGATGAAGAATGGAAATCCCGGGCGTTCCGGTGTTGGCGGTGGAGGAGCCGGCCGGTCGGGTAACGGCAGCAGGCGCCGGACGGGCTGGCCGCTGGGGTAGACGCGGCTACCGTCTTCCAGCACGTCATGGGTCCGGAAAATCCCCCACATACCCTCCGAGAAATGAGGATACAGGTGACAGTGGAATATCGCATCGCCATAGCAACGGTGTAAGCTCCCTGCGCCATAAAGCACATCAAATGTAAATGTGCTTTGAGGCGCCAGATCCCGTGAGTCGTTTAGTTCCGAGTCGACATTATCCGGGTCGAATAGCCACTGGTGGACATGTAAGTGAAAGATATGTGTCTCCTTCACACCGCCGTGAACAACATGGAATCGTACAGGATCTCCCCGGTAAGCCCGCAGCACGGGGGTTGCCGGATCGCCGAACGCCCACGAATCGTGGTGTACTTCCTCGCCGACACACCCCGGGCACACCTGACCGCTTAAAATTAAGGCCAGACGATTTCGCAATGGTTCGGAACGGTAGTTTATGGCATGAGTCGCCCCGGGTTGGCCAGTGATAGGGTCAACAGGAGGCTCCCCGTTCCTGTTCAATACCTCCGGTTCATCGTGGAAAATGGTAACGTATTCACGAAAATCCGGTAAGAAGGGGTTGTGAACATCGACCACCGTGCCGCTCCTGGCCTCCTCGCCCGTTTCAGGGTCGGTCCAGGTTGACCCGGGAGCTTCTATGACGAGTGCGCCGAACAGGCCGTGTAAATTGCTTCCCCGTTCGCCGGCCAGGGGGTTTCCGAGGTCACTGAAATGGAACGCCCCTTTTTGATCAGCTACGAAGGTGTAAACGATCTTCTCTCCGGGTGCTACCGTTGTATTGGGGTTTTCGCCGGCAAAGGAGCCGTCGGAGGTACGGACATCCATGTGCAGGCCCTTGACATTCAGTGAGGCAGGAAAGTCCAGGGCATTTTCAAACACGATTTCCACGGTATCTCCGGCGTTAGCGCGGATGACCAGTGGACGAACGAGGTCTACGGGCGTAAAAGGATTTGCCTTTACGAGCTCCTCGACCTTCTGGCGGTCCTCTTTCAAAACGTACATCCGGCCATTCGGGTCGTGATCTCCGAATGTATTATAGACAATGCGAATCGGTATGGCTACTACCTCATATCTCCTGAGCACCTTTCATCACTCTCCGTACTGAAAAACAGGATCATACTGCGGACACCTCATATCTCCTTAGCGGTTTTCATCACCTTGTTAAACCAGGGGGAACTGCGTTTGACGTTCAAAGGGCAGGAATATTGCTATCTGTTGTCTAGGGACGAAAAGCGGAAGCGGGAAGATAAAATCTGGAGCATTGCTAAAGCGGATGTTGACATCTTTAAGAAAGACGAAGTCTAGCCCTATCTTCTCGAGCCTGGCTACGATAATCGGCCGGAACACCTGGCCCAAGATCGATAATTGCCTGGGACGCAGGACAAAAAGAATGTCCCGCCCTATATGCCTTCTTTCGATATCCGTTATTTTACTCTCTGCCTCATTCAGGGCTTCCTTCATTTCCCCGTCCGCCTCATTTAACATTCCTTTCATTTCCCAGACTGCCTCATCCAGTATTTCCTTTATTTCCCCGACTGCCTTGTTCAAAACTTCCTTTACTTCTTCAACTGTCTTATTCAGGTCCGAATCATGTTTGTTTTCTTTAATGTGGATGTCACCCACGGACTCCAGCTCAGGGATGGGGAATTCCTTATTTTCTATGAAAAACGCCGCAAGATTGGCCAGGCTTATGTGGAATATGCGACCGACGAGTTGAACCGGTATACCTTCTTGTGCTTCGACGATCACAATATCTGCCTCTTTGCCGATTAGCTTGCCCGTCATAAAAAAGGGAAACGATTCCATTATTACGACGATTCTTGACCCAATGCCCTTTCTAAACAAAAAATCAAGGGATGGGAACATGCTTACTCACTCCTTTTTTAATGAAGTCAATAAATAATTATGAGGCGAAGTTACAAAAAGTACCACATGAGCCAAATTCCTTATTCAGGTGAACCTGTTGCCGAACGGAATGCAGGATAAACCTGGTCTTTATGTGTTTTTTGGTAGCTCCCAAACCCCCTGTTTAGGGCGCTCTAAATTACCTGAAACCCGGCGGGAAAATGCCTAAAGGTAAGCTGGCGTTGTGGTACAGCCATAAGCTGTTAAATTGTAATTTGCACCCTGGCTAATCGAGTAGGAGGGGGGCTAGCCCCCGTCCTCTCACACCACCGGACATGCGGGTCCGCATCCGGCGGTTCACCAAGCTTGACGAAGATAAGAATAGCGTTCGGTTAAGCTCATCAGGCCCTGGGATTGCCAGTAGGCGTTGCCCAGGGCTCTATTCATTG
>NZ_JAUSUX010000034.1 GCF_030813795.1 Desulfofundulus luciae
CCTTTTTGTGCCCCATATTTCTGTTGTACCCATTAATTACCATATAATGGGGCAGATGGTTATTTATTTTTTCTACGCGATTTTCATGCTAAAAGGTGATTTTTTGCGTTACAAACCCCGGGCATAATCCGGACGCAGGGGTACGCTACCGGGTTCTCTTAAAGCCTCTTCCAGTATCCCGATGAGCTTATCTCTGTCTCTCTTGAGGGTGCCCTTTAAAGGCAGGTAGTTAGACGCATGATTGCAGCGGAAGATACACTTATCCACCTCCAGTCCTGCCAGCAACCACTTTAGCTCTTGTAATGATTCTTCCGGATTAAGCAGAAAAAACTTGCCCTCCTGCACCTGGCTGTAAAGGGGGGTGTTGGGTACCACGATCAAGGTAAGTGCAGCCAGATAGGTGGGATTGATGGCGTTAATTACACTGGCGGTGGCCCGGGCATGTTCCCGGGAAAGTTCCCTCCCACCCAGGCCCGTAATCACTGTTACCGATAGCTCGAATCCGGCATCCAGGGCGCGCTGGCAGGCACATACCATCTCCGCGGCGTTGACCCCTTTGTGCATTCTTTTTAATACCAGGTCGCTGCCGCTTTCTACCCCCAGGTAGAGCAATCTCAGGCCTGCTTCCCGCAGTTCCCGCAGTTCTTCCGGTTCTTTTCTGAGGAGATCCAGGGGGCCGGCGTAACAGGAGACCCGTTCAAGCTCGGGAAAAGTTTGATAAAGGTGCTGCAACAGCCTTAAGAGCTCCCGGGTATCCATGGCGAGGGCATTACCGTCGGCCAGAAAAATCCGCCGCACTCCAGGCCAGAAACGGGCCGCTTCCTCGACGTCGGCCATGATTTCCGCCAGGGTTCGGGGACGAAATTTCTTGCCCTTGTACATGCCGCAAAAGGCACAGGCATTGTGGGAACAACCGAGGGTAACCTGTAAAATTAAACTGCTGGCTTCACTGGGTGGCCGGAAAAGGGGTGGTTCATATTGCATGCCTTCCCCCTCCTCCTGCTTATGGTCGGGATTTGTCATGCCTGGGGTTGGCTGCCACTTGTTTGATGGCGTTGGTAATGGCCGCGATTACCTGTGCCTTCCCGCCTATCTGGTCAAAATTTACTTTTGTATAAATCGTACCCTCATCGGACACTACGTAGTGAGGGGGCAATTGATTTAAAGCCAGAGCCATAATATCATCCTGGCAGCGGGTACAGGTACAGGTCCCGGGGTTGTTTTTGGCATATTCTTTTAATACCTCTGGTAAAAACCGCTGCACTACCACTTCAGTGTAGTTGTGGATCACAAAAAGGTCACTCCTTTCTCCTGCCCCCTATAAGCGCAAGGTAGCGATTAGCCGCTTAGGATGCAGCAACAGGTCCAGGCCCTGGCAGATGTCCGTGACAACCACGTCGGCTGCCACAAGGGCCTGTACCGAGGCACCTTCCGGTCCCAAAACAACGATCCCCAGGGCGGCGTTTTTAAGCATCAGGCTATCGTTGGTACCGTTGCCAATGGTTACTGTATGTTGTGTACCCAGTTTCTCAATAAATTTTAGCTTTTGGCTGCCCCCTTCTCCCCGCTCCAGGACGTGCACGAAGGCCTTAATATTACGGCAGGCCTTTTCCCCCGTTCCAAAGGTGTCGGCTGTAAGCACGTGGATCGCTAGTTTTTCGGCAAGGGTGTTTAGCCTTTCCTCTACTCCTGGAAGCAGGGTGCCGTCTTTGGCCATCGTGCCGTTAAAATCCAGAACAAGGTGTTGCAGTTGTAGCATCCCCCGCTCCGGTATTTTCACGGTAAGCAATTCTACCCCTCCCTTGTCGAAGGATAAGGTTTATCACATAACTTAGTCTCCCAGGCAAATTCCCAGTTGCCTTGCCGAGAGCAGCAGATCGCTGTCAAGGGGTACGGAGCGGATCTGACCCGTAGCTTCCGTCAGGGGTACGGCATCAATGGTGGTACCCCGGAGGCAGACCATGTGTCCGAAACGCCCCTCCATAACCAGCCGAACTGCCCCCGTGCCGTAGCGTGTGGCCAGAATGCGGTCAAAAGCCGTAGGGGAACCTCCCCTTTGTAGATGTCCCAGTATGGTGACCCTGGTTTCTTTTCCGGTGGCTTCTTCGACCTGTTGAGCCACTACATGGCCGATGCCACCTAAACGAATGGGATCAAAGCTGTCCTCCACCCTTTTTTGAACCACTAATTCTCCGTCCACTGGTTTGGCCCCTTCGGCCACCACGATGATGCTAAACTTTTTACCCTGTACTTCCCGCTGATTGATCATTTCAATGACCTTCTCAATGCGGTAGGGAATTTCAGGAATCAAGATTACATCCGCCCCACCGGCCACCCCGGCGGCCAGAGCTATCCACCCGGCATAACGCCCCATTACCTCCAGAACCATAACCCGGTGGTGGGATTCTGCCGTGGTGTGTAACTTGTCCAGGGCTTCGGTGGCGGTAGTAAGGGCAGTATCAAAACCAAAAGTTTGATCTGTGGCCAGCAGATCGTTGTCGATGGTCTTAGGAACTCCAACCACAGATAATCCTTTGGCGTGTAGCTCTTTAGCAATGGCCAGGCTGCCATCTCCACCGATAACGATCAGGGCATCGACCCCGTGGATGCTGATATTTTCAAAAATACGATCGCTTACGTCTACGAAAACCTTTTTCCCGCCCTTAACCACTGGATAATGAAAGGGATTATCACGGTTGGTGGTACCGAGAATGGTTCCACCCCGGGGCAGGATACCGACTACATCCTTTTCCGTAAGCTCCCGGGCCTGGTTCTTAATCAATCCCCCAAAACCATTTAAAAAGCCAATTACCGAAAGCCCATATTCCCTGATAGCTACTTTTACCACCGCCCTGATGACGGCGTTTAATCCGGGAGCATCGCCCCCGCCGGTTAATACACCAATGCGTTTAATTTTGGCTGGACCAGCCATGGTCGAACCTCCCCCATACGTTTTAAGCAAAAGAGCATCACTCGCTTTTATCCCCACACTTTTCACTCATCCTGATTAACCCAATGATTCCCCGTAATGGTGCTGTGCTCCTCCAGGAATCGTTTTATGATAGCGTTTATTTCTCCTGGCCGTTCCAGCATCATCATGTGGCCGGCCCCGTGAATAATCTCTAATTCGGCCCTGGGCAGCTTCTGTTTTAGATACTGGCCGTACTTTACCGGCGTGAGCAGGTCCTGATCGGCGGCAATGACCAGGGCGGGGACATCGATAAAAGGCAGGACACCCATCAAGTCAAAACCGTTACAGGCCGTAAAGTCTGCCAGGTATACTGAGGATGGAACGGATTCCATTTCCCTGCGGGCAGCTTCCAGCAGAGCAGGGGGCGCGTTTTTGCCGTAAGCCAGTTGGATCAGCTCCGCATAGTGTTCTCCCCTTTGGAAGGTCTCCAGCAAAGCCGGTAGCACTCGCAGGCGAGCACCAGTTCCAATCAAGACCATCCCGGCCAGTTTCTCTGGATAACAGCGGGCAAAATCCAGGGTGATTGCCCCTCCCATAGAATGTCCGGCCAGGAAAAATGGATGACCAATTAGCCTTTCCGCAAAAGCATAAATAAATTCGTTGTAAGCAGCAATAGCATCGGCTGCTTTTCCCTGCGACTGGCCGTGACCGGGTAGATCCACTGCCAGCACCAGGTAGTCTTCTTTTAAACCGTTGAGTTGGTGAAGCCAGTGGCGGTGACTCCCCCCTGCTCCGTGGATAAAAAGGATGGTTTGCTTTGGCTCCTTATTTTGGGGCATCCCAGCGGTGTAATGGTAAGTGAGTCCTTCAAGGGTTATAAAAGGCATCAGGTAACCCTCCATGAAAAAATTACCGGCGTCAGGACCGGTAAAAGATTAAATGCTTTAGGTGAATTGCTGCTGCTTACGTTTAGTGATGCCCTTGGGCGTCGCAGCTATGGGTTGGCTTCTCTTCCACATCCTCATACTTTTTCCACATGATGGTGAATGCAGAGCCAATCACCAGCATCACCAGCGTAGTGAAAAACCCGAAGACAACCCCCTGCCACCATTGTTCGAAAAACATTTTCCCCCTCCTCTTTGCCCCGGATCCTTTTTGACGGTACGTTATTTCCGGGGTTTCTTATTATTCATTTGTTCGTTCAGTTAGTTCGTTTATAACACGTTTTAACTGTTGCAAAGATTCGCCATAACCTGCCCAGTCTCCGCCTCTGAGCTTTTCCATGGCCTGATCGTAAAGCCTGCTGGCCTCCCGTGCCAATTCAGCCACTGACTGGTCACCGGTGGCTGGTTGCGCTCCCGGTGTGGTTTGGCCCGTTTCCCCTTTGCCTTCGGAGAAGATGCGCTTTAGGGCCTCCTCTAGGGTTGGTTCCATGACCACCTGGTCGCCGTGGACTACAATTACCCGGCGCAGTTCGGGCATTTTGCTTTGTTCTGCCTGCAGGTACAACGGCTCCACGTACAACAGGGAGTCCTTGACCGGTATCACCAGCAGGTTACCCCGGAAGACTCGGGAACCCCGCTGATCCCACAGGGAGAGTTGCTGGGAAATGGTGGTGTCCTGGTTAATGCGCGCTTCAATTTGCATGGGGCCGTACACCAGTTCCTGCTTGGGAAACTCGTATACCAGCAACCGGCCGTAATTAGGGCCGTCCGACCTGCCCGCCAGCCAGGCCACCATATTCTTTTTATTTTGGGGAATAAAGGGCAGGATCTGTATATATTCGGGCTCTTTTTCCCCGGGCAGCCTGGTGATAATGTAATAGGCCTCCATAAGCTCTTCCTTGTCTTCAACTATCTCGGTGGGCCTATCCCATTTATCTTCTTTATTGTAAAAGATCCGGTAGTCCTCCATGTGATAAATAGCATATTTTTGTGCCTGGATCATAAAGAGGTCCTCGGGATAACGGGTGTGAGCCCTCAGGGCTTCAGGCATTTCGGCAAGGGGCCGGAAGACACCCGGGAATATTTTGCTGTAGGTTTGGATTATGGGATCATCCTTGTCGGCAATATAAAAATCAACGCTTCCATCGTAGGCATCAACCACTACCTTCACTGCATTGCGGATGTAGTTCAGCCGGTGGTTATAGGGTTCAGCACAAGGGAACATGTTGGTGGTTGTATAGGCATCCCACATCCAGTACAGCTTGCCGTTGGCCAATACAATATAGGGATCTCTGTCGTAGGTCAGGAAAGGTACCAGTTTAGGTACGCGTTCGTAGATGTTGCGGTAATAAAGCACCTGGCTTTCATTGGTGATGTCTCCGGAAAGAAACAACCGGTAGTCCCCGAAAGAGATGGCAAATAACAGCCGCCGCCCCAGGGAGCCAACTTTGACGCCTTTATTCCCCTGGTAGGTACTCCAGGCATTTTCATCTCCCTTGGGGTAGTCAAATTCGGGGCTCTTGGTATTGACGATTACATAATTATCTGTGACCTCACCAAAATAAATTTCCGGGCGTTCGATTTTCAGGTCCGTATGGGTGGCGGGAGGAATATCTTTGATGAGGAAGCGTGGTAAGCCTTCCCTGGTTACCTCATTGACCGGGCTCATGACAATACCGTACCCATGGGTGTATTTTAAGTGTAAGTTTACCCAGGTTTGCGCCTGGGGGGGTAACTGGCTTTGATTTAATTCCCTTGCTGCCACCATCACCTGGCGGTAACGTCCATCGATGATATAGCGGTCAATATCAATATTTTTCAGCTGGTAATAGAGACGCATTTCCTGCAACTGGCTGTAAGTTTGCTGCAGGGGGCGGTAATCCCAGAGCCGGATGTTGTTAATGGTATCCTGGTTATTCTTCAGATCTTGCGCGGTTAACTCCCGGCCGGCGGGAAAGGACTTTCTTTCGATGCTATCCAGTTTATAGGCTAGGCGGGTGAATTTAATCGCATTTTCAATATAAGGTTTTTCCCGGTTCATCTCGTTGGGAACGACAATAAATTTTTGGACCGCGGCGGGATAAATACTTCCCAGGACTATAGAGCCAACGACCAGAAAACCGATCGTATAAAGAACGAGCCGGAAGCGGGAAAGAAAGATATTCAGTAGAATAATCCCCGTACAGGCCAGGGCCAGGACAAACAGGACTTTATAAGCCAGCAGGTTAGCGTGAATATCAGTATAGCCGGGGCCATAGACTACTCCTCGCCCGGAATAAAGCAACATGTATTGATCCAGGCGATACCCCCAGGCACGCAGGAGGAAAAATGCCGCCGCCAGGCCCGACAGGTGATATTTGGCCTGTTCAAAACGAAAAATGCTTTTCCAACCGTTTTGAGCGGTGCCGCCAATCAGGGCATAGATGCCGCTTACGGCCAGCAAGCTGAGCACACTGGTCCACAATAAAAGCCGGTAGATAAAGTGGTAAAAGGGCAACTGAAATACATAAAAACCCACATCACGATGAAAAATGGGATCTTTCAGATTAAAGGGGGTGCTGTGCAGAAACTGCTGGACTATCATCCAATTATCGGTTACGGCCAGGGCGGTCAAAAATGCCGGAATGAGGCTTAAAATGGCCATGACCGCGGTTAATTTCCTTGATTGAACATACCTGCCCCAGGGAGGCTGGTAAAGGGTGACTATGTCGCCATTACTGATCGGCCTGGTCTCGGCTGCCTTAATCAGCGGGCCGCGGGTAAATAGCAGGTTGACAAAAAAAACCAGGAAGACCGTTAGTCCGGCAACCAGCCCTACAACCCACTGCGAAAGCAGAATAGTTAAAAAGACTTTCTCAAAGTTTAAGGATTTAAACCACAGCCAGTTGGTATAAAAACCTGCCCCCCAGTATATCAGGGCCAAGATAATAAAGAGACCCAAAATTAACAATGTTTTAGACAGCCTTAAAGCTATCCCCAACACATAACCCTCCCCTGTTGCGATGCCAGAAACGTCCCTTGCTCCGAGGTGTCCGGGTGCTACTTTGAAAAATTACATGGGCTTGGGAATTTTTTGCGCCTCATCTGCTTCGTGGCGTAATTTTGCTTCACATAACTGACAAATTAAAATCGATGACTTTTTAGGTTGTAGATCCTCATCCTCGTAATCATCGTATGAATCCGGGTTAAACTCTTCGACATCTACCAAACGACCGCACATGATACACCGGGCCTCCACCGGTAACACCTCCCCGACATATTTCTCTTAAATTTGTTTATTCGCCGCCATATGGTGATTTCCTCCCTCATTTTATTAGCGATGATGTTAATAAGCCCGCCGGTAAATCGGCAGGCCTTGCCTCGAAAAAGTATAGTGTTGTTCTATTCAAAGTATGTTTTCAATTCCCGGGCCATTTCTTCAGGTAAATGTAATGTCCAAGGTTCATCGTGGAGCACCTGGAGATGGCTGAAGTCACTTCCTACCAGCGGGTAAATGGTGTAACGTCCCACGATCCGGGCGGTGATCCAGAAACCCCGGTCCTCTTGCCGGGCAGTATAGAGGGCTGCGTTAAAACTGGCGATATTAATATCATCGTAATAACGAATAACCTTGAGCAGACCCTCTGCCAGGTCTTGTAAATCCTGATTCTCCACCTCTGCGATGGTTGTTTTATGAGGCAGGATGGCCGTAACGTCACACAGGGCCCGGGGGGCAAAGGTAGCCAACCAGTGGATGTTTCCCACCCGGCCCAGGTAACGTTCCCCCTTTTCCTGTTCATACTCCAGAAGATCTGCCCAGAAGTTTCGGCCGTTTTTCTCCAGGTAAGCCCTTCCATGATCAATCATTTCCGCATCGTAGCGGCAGGGCTGCGGCCCGCATAAAACTTGTAAATGGGGATGAATTATAGAACCGCCCGAATAAGGCATATAGTTCCAGTTCACAGAACCGTACCGGGCCCGCTCAGAATCGTAAGCTTCGACTAATTTAAGAAAATCCAGTGCCGCCCGGAAGCTATCGACGATAATGCCGGGAGTTAGTGCGGTCATGGACAGGTAATGCTCCGGTCCCATTACCGTCACCCCGGCGTAAATCTCGTAAGGTGCCAGGTTTGGTACTACCACTGCCTGACCGTACTTCAAGCGGCCTCCGGGTATCATATTCCCGGGAAAACGGGGTGTGGTCTTTTCAAGGTTTTCGGGGCAAAAAGGGCACAACTTCTGCCTTGATTCCTCCACAAAGGGCGTCCAATCGTGACGGGGTAACTTGCGGTTGCGCAAAGGCAGAATACGCACCCTTTGGCCGGTTAAGGGATCAAACCTAATTTCGCTGGGGGTGCTGGTTAAGGCAAACCCCTGGAAGGGGTTATGAAATTGCGTTTCGTTTACTATTTTGCGCAGCTCAATGCCCATGCAAAAGCCCGTGCGACTTATCCCCGGCCCTGTGAAAGTCTATTTTGCGTTAACCTGCCCAGGGATAATCTTTTCGCTCCGGGGCATTCCCCCCCCTTTCGCAAAAGTTTTCAGGTTTCTTTCATTTTAGCAACAACAACCAGTCTTGTCACCCTGTATTTTACGGGTTAATATATTTAAGGGCTCCCCGGGATCACTGGTGAGACACTGTGGCCGGGCAAAAACGTCTTCTGAAATGGCTGAGTGATCCCCAGTTTTTAGAAGGAGATATTAAGCGAAAAGGGCAGGAAAAAAGGATTCTCCCCCGAATAATGGCTGTTAAAGGGCAAAAACAGCAAAGGGGGAGAATCCTTGATGGGCCTCAATCGGTTTGTTGCTTTATTTATAACATGGTTGACCGGAATACACAAGACCCAAGTGAAAACTCTGGCGGTGCTGGTGTATGGACTTTTACGCTTGCCCCGGCTAGGGGTAGCATCTTTAGGACGGGCCTTACCCGGGCCGGCGGCGGAGAAGCACCGCATCAAGAGAGTAGACCGTTTTTTGGGCAACCGTCGGCTGCAGGTGGATAAATGCGTGCGCCCGCTGGCCGGAGCCATAGTGGGGGCAAAGGAACGGGTGTTCGTAGCCATTGACTGGACGGACCTTCATGATGGTGCCCATCAGGCACTGGTAGCCGGAGTGGTTACCCGAGGCCGGGCACTGCCGGTATGGTGGCAAGTGGTTGCCAAGGAACAACTTACGGCCAACCAGAACCGCATCGAGGATCGTTTTGTAGCCAAATTACGGCAGGTCCTACCTGCGCACTGCGAAGTGATAATTTTGGCGGACCGCGGCTTTGCCCGGGTGAGTTTTTTGCAGAGATTAGAGGCTTTAGGGTTCAAGTATGTAATTCGGGCGCAGGGAAATGTTTGGGTGGAAGGGGAAAAGCTACACTGGGGTACTGAGTAAGTTAAAGGCGTTGCCGGGAACGCAAAAGGATTTGGGCCTGGTTTACTACCAGAAGCAGGTACGCTGGCCAGTACGGCTGGTGGTGCGTTTTAAGCCGGGGCAGAAAGAGCCCTGGTTGCTGGTCACCAACGTTGTCGAAGCGCGTGCCGAACGCATTGCCGACTGGTATGCACGGCGTATGGAGATCGAGGAATTTTTCCGGGACTTAAAGAACGAGCGGGCTGGTTTTCGGTTACGGGGGCTGGTTTTGAGGGCGGCGATGCGTTATAACCGTCTTTTTCTTCTGATAGCGTACGCTTACTACTTGCTAACTGTGTTGGGTGATTGGGCCGAAAAAAGACATCTGCACCGGCGGCTGATGGCTAACACAGAGCGAAAGCGGACTCTGGGACTTTGGCGTGTGGGGTACTATATTTTTCGTTCCTGGTCGAACGGACGAAGGGGCCGATGCCCCTGGGTATTCAATGCCTGGCCCGAGATAGCTTACAGCGGAATGTAGCAGGCACAAAAGGTGGGGATACCTGAGCTGAAATGGTCCTGAGCTGAAATGGTCCTTGACGGGTGGTTGAAAATATTTTATAATGGTGATGCTAAGGACAGGTGGTTGTAGGGGAGTAGCTCAATTGGTAGAGCAACGGTCTCCAAAACCGTAGGTTGCGGGTTCGAGTCCTGTCTCCCCTGCCAGCCAGCAAAATTGCAGCCTTCCCAAAGGGAAGGCTTTTTTAGCGTAAACTTTTTGGGAAAAAGCAAGGCAGGAGGTTTGCTCCTGCCTATTTTTCTGCCTCCGCCGCTTTGGCCTTTTTGATGATTTCCTCGGCTAAGCGGGCGGGCACTTCTTCGTAGCTGGAGAATTTCATGCGGAAGGAACCCCGGCCCTGGGTCATGGATTTCAGGTCGATGGCGTAGCGATACATTTCCGCCAGGGGCACCAGAGCCTTTACCCGGGAATTCTTTCCGGCCGCTTCCATGCCCAGAATGCGTCCCCGCTTGGTGTTGAAGTCGCTGATGATGTCGCCCATGAAGTTTTCAGGCACAGTGACTTCCACTTCCATGATTGGTTCAAGCAGTACTGGCTTGGCCTGTTGCTGTCCCTTCTTAAAGGCCATGGAAGCGGCAATCTTGAAGGCCAGTTCCGAGGAGTCTACCGGGTGGAAGGAACCGTCGTATAGTACCACTTTCACGCCGGTTACCGGGTAACCGGCCAGCACGCCCTCCTGCATGGCCTCCCGTACGCCCTTTTCTACCGCCGGGATGTATTGCTTGGGTACCGCTCCGCCAAAAATCTCCTCGGTAAATTCGAAGGGTGCATCAGCCAGGGGCTCCAGGCGCAGCCAGACGTGACCGTATTGACCGCGACCGCCGGTTTGCTTCTTGTGCTTGCCCTCCACCTTTACTTCGGCGCGAATGGTTTCCCGGTAGGGCACTTTCGGAGAATCCATGGTTACATCCACGCCGTATTTACGCTTTAACCTCTCAAGCAGGATATCCAGGTGCAACTCTCCCATACCGGTGAGCAGGGTCTGCTTTGTTTCCGTGTTTTTCTCCACCCGGACGGCGGGATCTTCCTCCAGCAACTTGGACAGGGCATCACCCAGTTTATCTTCGTCGCCTTTGCTCTTGGGCTGGATGGCTACCGTCAGGGTTGGTTCGGGGAAGTTGATCCCCTCCAGCTTGACGGGACGATCCTTATCACACAGGGTGTCGCCCGTACTGGTGTCCTGCAGTTTGACCAGCACGGCGATATCGCCCGTGGGTACCTCGGTGGTGGGAGTGGAGTTTTTGCCCCGTACGTAGAGGATCTGTCCGATCTTCTCTTGTTTTTCCTTGGTGCTGTTGAGCACGACGGTATCACTCTTCAGTGTTCCGGTAAAAACGCGGATAAAGTTCATTTTGCCCACGTAGGGGTCGGCCAGTGTCTTAAAGATCAGGCCGGAGAAGGGAGCTCCTTCCTCTACCGGCGGGGCTGGGCAGTTTTTTACCAGGAAGTCCATGAGGTTGGTCACACCCATGTTTTTCGTGGCTGAGCCGCATAAAATGGGGACTACCTTGCCCGCAATAACTCCCTTTTGCAGGCCCTGTTTAATTTCCTCACTGCTTAATTCTTCCCCTTCCAGGTACTTCATCATCAATTCATCGTCAGCTTCCACCGCCGCCTCGATCAACTTTTCCCGGTAGGAGGGAATTTCTGAGGCCAGATTGTCGGGAACGGCCACTTCCTTGGGTTTGCCATTTTCAAAAGAGTAGGCCTTTTGTTCCACCAGGTCTACAATCCCGGTAAAATCATTGGCCTGGCCGATGGGCAGTTGAATGGGGGCGAAATTGGCATTGAACTTGGCCTGCAGATCATCCAGTACTTTATAGAAATTGGCGTTTTCCCGGTCCATTTTGTTAATGAAGACTATCCGGGATTGATTGCCCTGTTCTACCAGATCCCAGATGACTTCTGTCTGCACTTCTACCCCGTCAACGGCAGACACCACAAACAGGGCAGTCTCTACTACCCGCAGTACACCGCGTACTTCCCCGATAAAATCAGAGTAACCCGGGGTATCTAAAATGTTCAACTTGCAATTTTGCCATTCGCAAGGTACCAGGCTGGTATGAATGGTTACCTGGCGATTGATTTCCTCGGGATGGTAATCGGCGGTGGTGGTGCCATCTTCTACCCGGCCCAGTCGGGTAATGGCCCCGGTATTAAAAAGCATTGCCTCCACTAAAGAGGTCTTGCCGGCGCCGCCGTGGGCTATCACGCCGATGTTACGGATTTGAGAAGTCTGGTAGTTTTTCAAAATCCCGTTACCTCCTTTTTTTGTAAATAATGGTTTCCCCCAGGTCTGTATTCTATACTCTATCGCAGCCAGAACTGGGCATATCTGGATTAGGCAACAAAAAACAGCCCCACCACGGGTGCCCTTTTATGCAACGCCTTTTTGCTCTTTATTACGTTGCTTAAGGTCCTGTTATTCTACGCCATACTCGCAAAATCCTTTGGAAATAAGAAAATTTTTTCGACAGACATTCTGGCGGGCTTGACAAGGTTGGCCACATAGGTACCTGGGTACGAACATACATATAGCAAGAGGTGGCAGAACATGTCCCGGCAATCCTTTGTCTATGGTGCTTTTATCCTCTTGCTGGCCAGCCTGTGCAACCGGCTGATCGGGTTTGCTTATCAGATTTTGATGATCCGGCTGATCCGCCCGGAGGGGGTTGGCCTTTTTAACATGGTCTATCCCATCTACGTCCTGGTGCTGGTTCTGGCCACCGCCGGGATTCCGGTGGCTATTTCCAAACTGATGGCCGAAGAGGTGGCCCAGGGCAACCTGGGGGGAGCCTACCGGGTTTTCTCCGTCGCCTTTTGGTGTATTGTAGCCAGCAGTCTATTCTTTACCCTGGTGCTTATCCTGGGCGCACCCCTATTGCAGAAGTACGTTTTCCCCAACCCGAAAGTGTACTACTGTTTTCTTAGTCTGGTCCCAGGTATTATCGTCGTATCCCTTTGCTCGGCTTTTCGCGGCTTTTTCCAGGGACTGCAGCAAATGACCCCTACGGCCGTAACCCAGGTGGTGGAACAGCTGGTCCGGGTGATTGCCGGTTTGGGAATTGCCTGGTTCATGCTGCCCCGGGGAATAGAGTATGCAGCCATGGGTATTTCCCTGGGAGTGGTGCTGGGAGAATTTGTCGGTTTTCTGTTCATGCTGGCCATTTATTTAAAAAAACGCCCTTTCCTTTCCCCTTTTGCTGTTTATTGTCCGGAACCGGTACTGAAGGTTACCGGCCGGATCTTCGATCTGGCCGTACCTGTGACCCTGACCCGTTTTGTTTCCACTGCCTTTTTATCGGTGGACGCCATGCTGATTCCCCGGCGCCTCCAGGCAGCAGGTATGACCATAAATGAGGCTACGGGAGTATACGGTCAATTTGTTGGAATTGCCGAATCACTCCTGTTTACCCCCAGTATTGTGACCATTTCTTTAGCCACGGCTCTGGTTCCGGCCATAAGTGATGCCCTGGCGCAAAATGACCTTTCCTTGGTGCGTGGCCGTACGGAAGAAGCTTTGCGTCTGACCATGCTGGCCGGATTGCCCGCCACGGCGGTTTTTTTCCTTCTGCCAGGGGAGTTATGCCATGCAATTTTCGGCTATGCCGACGCCGGCGTGGCTCTGGGCACCCTGGCCCTGGGGGGGCCGTTTCTTTACCTGCAGCAGACTACCACGGGAATTTTGCAGGGATTGGGTCGTGCCGAAAGGCCATTGCGCAACCTGATTATTGCCGCCGCTTTTAAGGTAGCCGGCATTTACTACCTTACAGCCATTCCCGCGCTGGGCATCAGGGGTACCGCCCTCTCCCTGTGTACCGCTTATATCATTATGTCCCTGTTGAATTACCGGGACTTAAGAAAAATCATCGCTCTAAGGGTGGATTTTGGTTATTGCCTGGGTAAACCGCTGGTGGCCACCGCGGGCATGGCGGTGGTTATGTGGTATGCCCGTAACTTTATGCTGGGTTCCGATGATCTATCCCGTATCGGCCTTTTGATTGTGCTTTTCCTGGGGGGTGCGACCTATTTACTTTTGTTGTTTCTTTCCGGTGGGGTGCACAGCCATGATTTGCGACGCCTGGCCTCCTTCCTGGGCTGGCGCCGTTAAAAATTAAAGATTACTTCCCCCCACTGCTGGCGAAGAGTTTGCAATGACTGGTAATCAGTCAGGTCCAGTTGGATTGGCGTAATGGAGATAAAATTTTGTTTTATGGCCTGCACGTCCGTGTCATCGCCGTTTTCATCCAGGTCCAGCGGTTCTCCGGCCATCCAATAATAAATGCGCCCGCGGGGATCGGTACGTTTATGGAAAATATTCACATACCGCCGGTTGCCCAGGCGGGTAAAGCGTATGCCCCGGGGCTTAGCTGGCGGTACATTAATATTTAATAATGTTCCACGGGGCAGGCCCTTTTGCATGGTTAGGTTGACCACCTTTCGGGCCACTTCCGCAGCCGTGGTAAAATCATGGCTGCCATAGCTGGTTAAGGAAATAGCCAGGGCCGGAAAACCATTAATAATTCCTTCGATGGCTGCGGAAACCGTCCCGGAATAAAGGACATCGGTGCCCAGGTTAGGTCCCTGGTTAATGCCGGCAACCACCAGGGCCGGGGGATCGGGCAACAGATCCTCCACGGCCAGCTTCACACAATCGGCCGGTGTGCCGTCCACGGCCCAGGCCCTAGCCTTAATACCGGGAATACTAACCGTTTCCAGGCGCAGGGGGCGGTGAACGGTAATCCCGTGGCCGGTGGCGCTGCGTTCCCGGTCCGGAGCCACGATATAAAGCTCACCCAATTCCTGCAGGCTCTCGGCCAGGGCTTTTAAACCGGGGGCATGAATGCCGTCATCATTGCTTAGCAAAACAATCATGGTACCCTCCGCTTATATTTCATAAATTGAAATAATCATCTTACCCTTCTCGGGATCTTTGGTTAAACCAAACATTACTTTTTTATGCTTCAGGTTTTTATTTAAGAAATCGATTACCTTGTACATTTCCGGATAGGGAGCAAAGCTTTTGGTAGCTATTAATTCCAGCTTGCCTTCTTTTTCCTTCATCGGTTTTTACCTCCAAAGGTATTGGTTAGCTAGCCCTTAATGAGGGCCAGGGCTTCCGCCCTCGTAGCCTCGCTTCTTTGGAAGGAACCACGAACTGCCGAGGTAATGGTTTTCGAGCCAGGCTTACGGATTCCCCGAAGAGTCATGCACATGTGCTCCGCCTCAATTACAACCAGTACACCTTGCGGATTTAGCCGGCGCATAATACTGTCGGCGATCTGGGTGGTCAGGCGCTCTTGTAATTGAGGGCGTTTAGCGAATCCTTCCACCACCCGCGCCAGCTTGGAAAGCCCCGTTACTTTACCCCGCCTGGGTATATAGGCTACATGGGCCTTGCCAAAGAAGGGTAGCAGGTGATGCTCGCACATAGAATATATGGGGATGTCTTTCACCAGGATCATTTCTTCATGTTCCTCGGTAAATATTTTTTCTAAGTGTAATTCCGGATTTTCCCACAAACCACAAAAAATTTCTTTGTACATTCTGGCTACCCGAGCCGGCGTTTCCCTAAGCCCCTCCCGTTCAGGGTCCTCACCGATGGCTTCTAGAATCATGCGTACCGCTTTTTCAATTTTTTCGGTATCAATCATTATCTCTCCCTCCTGACATTACAAATGACCCAAAAATTTGTGCGTCTGGGGGATGACCCTGACGTCGGTTAGTCTTTCCAGGGCCCGGGATTGCCAGGTGATTGCTTTTTCCGGTTTTAACCGGGTTTTACCTTCAGGGGTTGTCACCGGCTGGATCACCAGGGGGATATCCCCCACGCTGCAGATCAAGTCCAAGGCCCTTTCTATTTCTTCCGGTTTGCTGTCTTCATCCACTACGAGCTTCACGAATAAATATTTTCCGCGGGCCAGCTTTAGAAATGCCCTGTGTTCCTGCCAGCAGGGTTCTATGTTAGCGGTTCCCGGTAATTTAATATCCATGGCGATAATGTCAACCAGGGGAAGTATTCTTTCCAAGCTGTCCGGTAAGGTGCCGTTGGTTTCCAGGTAGATACCATGTCTGGTTTCCTTGAGGAGGGGAATGAGCTCCAAAAGAAAGGATGTATGGAGCAGCGGTTCTCCCCCCGTCAGACTAATGGAGTGATGGATGGCTGGATTTAATTTCCTGATCTTCAAGGCCACCTCCTGGGGAGTGAGGGGGTTGGGTAACAAAATAAATTCTCGGCTGCCCGGTCGGGCTTCCCAGCGGCAATGCCGGGGTGTGTTTCGGGGTGTGTCACAATAGCTACAGGCCAGGTTACAGCCGGCAAAGCGCAAAAAAATTTGCCGGCAACCCACCCAGATACCTTCACCCTGGATGGAGGAAAAAATTTCAATCAGGGGGGCAACCGGGGAGGACACCTAACCCACCCCCCTTACTTTACATCTGGAACGTTTCACGCCCTGCATTTCGTCGGCATAGGCCCGGCCAATC
The DNA here is from genome assembly GCF_030813795.1 of Desulfofundulus luciae. NCBI lineage: Bacteria > Bacillati > Bacillota > Clostridia > Eubacteriales > Peptococcaceae > Desulfofundulus > Desulfofundulus luciae. Next base: position 16,241 of record NZ_JAUSUX010000034.1, read on the forward strand.
TCCCTGGCCAACTCCGGGATTAGTGCCACCGGCCAGCCCAGTTCCACCAGGCCTGCTGCCGGTACCGGTGTATTTTCCGCCGTTATATTTAAAGCCGTATGAATCATGGTGGATACGGGCGTGGCGGTAGCAATGGAAATGGACAGCTTGCGTTCCTGGTAGTATAAGTCATCCCCTGCCCGTTGCAGGCCGTGCCCCTTTTGCTCCAGTATTTCTCGGATTATGGCTACCAGCAGCCGTTGTCGCAGGACCGCCCTTTCTAAATCGTGATCAAAGTGTTCCACAATGAAATGCAACATATCATCACCGTAAATGGGTGATTGGGCTCGTACATCCTCCAGATCAACCATGTGATCGAAATGGACGCGGCAGGGCCCCCTGAAGGCCACAATACTGTCCCCTAACAAGCCAAAGGAGCGGTAGGCCCAAAGGGATGAAAGTTGTGTACCGTCGTACAGGATGGTCTGGGGAGCAAAATAAACGTGCATGGATTTCACCTCCGGATCCAACCCTCTAGCCCTGCGGCGGCCATGGCCCGGCCAAGTCGCCGGCAACTTTCACAGCGCCCGCACATGGTCTGTCCACCATAGTAGCAGCTCCAGATCAGGTGCCACGGTACCCCCAGGTACTGCCCCAGGCGCACTATTTCCACTTTATTTAGTCTGGCGGTGTAGCTGACTACGCGCACACCGCTGGCCGTAGAATAGGCCAGGGAGCTGTTGATGGCCTCTAAGAAATCAAGGCTGTTATCGGGAAAAGTAGCCGCTTCTTCCCGGTTAAAACCGGTTACCACCTGCTCACAGCCCAAAGCTTCCGCAAAACACGCGGCAATGTTAATGAACAGGCCGTTCCGATTGGGTACCCATACTGCGGCGGCCGTAGCCGTAGCCTGCTGGGGATCGTTTAAAGATTCTTCCAGAGGTTCCGGGATGGTTTCTTCCCTGTTCACCAGGGAGGTAGTGGTAACCTCACCCAGAAAGGGCAGCTGGATTACCCGGTGGGCTAGTTTATAATAGGCAGCCAGGGCTGAGGCAGCGGCAATTTCCCTTGCAGCCGCCCGCTGGCCGTAATCCATGGTCAGGCAAAGTTCTACCTGACCTTCGCGTAAGGCCTGGGCCATGGAAACGGTGGAATCCAGGCCACCGGAAAGCAAAACAATACTTTTCACGGTATGACATCCTCCCGGTAGCTGGCACAGACATCGGGGGATTCCCAAACCCGTACTTCGCTTATGGTCAAATCGGGGGGCAGCAACGACTTCAGTTTATAAAAAATGTGTCTGGCCAGGTTTTCCGCGGTGGGGTTAAAATTAAGTTCATTGAACGGGTGTAAATCATTTAGATAGCTGTGATCCAGTTCCCCTACTATCTTGCCTACCAGTTCCTTTAAGGCTCGAAAGTCAATGAGCATACCGCAAGAGTCCAGTTTCTCTCCCCCCACCGAAACCTCTACGGTCCAGGTGTGTCCGTGCAGTCGGGCACACTGACCCTGGTAATTGACCAGGCGGTGGGCGGCTGCAAAGCGCTTAATTACAGTTAACCGGTACATATGTTTAATTCCTCCACCGAGTAGTATGACTCAACCACCTGGATTTTAACTATTTCGCCACCCTTCCCGAACGTCCTTCTACTTCCGACGGGACAAAGACAAAAAAGAAACCCGGCAACGAAAACAAAGACGGCGGACATCCCCGGGCGATACGGGAAGACCGCCGTAAAAGGTGAAAGAAGATTATTTTATTTAACAAATTTACCTGCATACGAATTTTCCGCAGGACAATCCCAAAGCCCGATTGTAACATTCCACGGCTTCCGAGATGCGCCCCATCTCGTTCAGCACGTTTCCCCGCATGCCCCAGCTTTCCGGGCAGCCGGGTTGCCGGGCCAGTATCTGGTCACATAGGGCCATGGCCTCGTCATAGCGTTTCAACTTTACCAAACATGCTGCCTTGTTCAGGAGAATTGTTTGGTTATCCGGGTCCACGGCCAGTGCCCGGTCGTAGAGTTGGAGTGCTTCCTCGTGCCTGCCCACTTCATCCAAGCACAAGGCATAGTTGTTCAAGGTTGTGGTGTCATTGGAGCTACATCGCAGGGCGTTTCCATAACAGGAAAGGGCTTTTTGATATAATTGGGCCCGGTGGTAGCAGGAGGCCAGATTGGAAAGTACGGTGGCGTCACCCGGGCACATTTCTTTGGCCAGTTCATAACAGGCAATGGCCTCCTCATGTCGCCCCAAATGGGACAAACTGTATCCCTTGTTATTCATAATTTCTACGTTATTTAACCCCCCGGCCTGTGCCCGCTGGTAGTATTCCAAGGCCTCTTCGTGCCGGCCCAGCTTGCTGGCCGCCAGCCCCATATTCAGGTATAGTTCAGGACTGGCTCCATGACAGAGCAGAACCTGCCGGAACACGGCCAGAGCCTGTTCGGCCCTTCCTATTTCCAGTAGTTGCACGCCTATTTCATCCAGAGGCGGCGTGTCGGGCCTCCTCTGAAAAAGAATTCCAAATAGGCCTAAAAAGCGGGGCGGGGAATTCTTTCTCTCTTTGACGGGAGGAGCAGGATTTTTCTCCTTTTCTTCCAGGGAGTAAGTACCGGTCTTTTGTATCAGCCGGGAGGCATTAAAAGCCCGTTGGTTGGTCCGGTTAAGCCAGTACAAGAGGCAGGTTTTACCCTGTTCCCCGGCCACTTTTTTCCAGTGCAGGATTGCCCGGTCCAGGCGGCCCCGTTTCAGGCACAGCCTGGTTGCGTGCAGGTGGAGTGTTGCTTGTCTGGGTTCAAGCCGCATGGCCCGGTCAATCCAGCGCAGGGCCTGTTCGTCGGCCCCCAGGGCTTCCAGAATGCGGGCCCCTACTTGCCACAAAACGGCCAAGGTACTCTGGCGCTTCAGTGCAGGTAGTGGGTTCCACATCTGAATCGCTCCTTCTTCCGATATGTGTTAAGTCCCATTTCTTTCTGGTCCCTGGTTTTTCCTGCTAATAAATGTAACTTTATTCCATCAAATATTCTCTTCTTACGACAGGATGCTCAAAAAGAAAAACCGGAGGTGACAATATGTTACCTCCGGCTACTGGCAAAATTAAAGTTATGGAAGTACCTGATAGCCCGCCCTTTCAACTGCCCTGGCCAGTTCCTCCATGGTTACCTTGGGATTGTGGGTAACTGTGGCCCTTTTGTTGTCCAGATCAACTAAAACGTCCCTTACTCCGTCAATTTGCTTTAAAGCCCTTTCCACTGCAGCCTTGCAATGGTTGCAGGACATCCCTTCAATCTTTAGCCATGTCGTTTGAATCGTCAAAGGATTTTGCACCCCCTTCCTTTACCAGATAGCCGTTTTTTATTATCCCCCGGATTGTATTCGTATAAGAACAGGAACAGCCGGTGATATATAAAATCGGTACTATCGTCGGCACTTAAGGATTGAGACGACGGGAAACGACCGCTTTTTTTAAAGGAGGAACAAGTGGTGACGGAAAAGAAAAAAAAGCAACCTTTTGCTAAAGGCAATGCCTTTATCCCGGAGGCTACCGGTTCGGCCACTATGGTTAACCTTGATGGCCAGTGGGAACACGATTTTGTTGATGATCCCACTCCCCCCGGTTCTTCCGAAGAAAAGTCTCCAGAAAGGGCGGGTGATACGTCAGGCAAAAAAAGACCCTAGTGCGGGCATCTGACCTCAAGCCAGGGGCGCTGGGATGCCTTGTCTCATGCCTGTTTGAGCGTACCGGAAAACTGCCGCAGCCGGAATTCTGTTCCCAGCTTGCGGGCAATTTCCCGGCACTTTTCCACGTCAACGCCCGGCCATTCCACAACCGAAAGGACCACCTTGGGAATTTGTCCAACACAACAGCGGGCAAAATCTAACACGGCCTGGTAGGCTTTCTCCCCGTATATGGGCCGGCAAATTTCTAGGTAGCGGTCGGCCGACTGCGCGTTTAAGCTGATACAAATGGCATCTACCAGGTCTTTTAATTCCAGGACCACGTTTCTTTGATAGACTAGATTCGCCTGCCCGTTAGTGTTAATTCTGATTTGCGCCCCCCTTTTTTTTAGCTGCTCTGCTACCTCCCTGACTACTTCCAAACGCATTAGCGGTTCCCCATAACCACAGAAAACTATTTCCCGGTAGCAGGTGGGGTCTTGCACGGCGGCAAGCACCTCTTCCGGGGATGGTTCCTGTTTGAGCCAGAGATCATAGCCAACACCCTCGGAGGTGCGGCGGATGCAAAAGAGGCAGTTGTTTGTACACCGGTTGGTGATATTGAGATATAAATTTTGCCCCAGTGGATAAGCCACAATTTGTCCTGCCATTTTTCCTCTCCCGGCCAAAATTAGTCATATTATCCACGGTCACCTACTATAGATGAAAAATAAAAAAACGGAGGTGATCAACCTTGCTTAACCAGGAAACTCCCGGTTCCTTTAGCCTCTGGGAAGTGTTGCGGGGGACTCTTTTAGGACTGGCAGTATCCTTTCTGGGCAGCGCTTTAATAGGTGCGGGTTATTATTTTACCAGCCTCTCTGAAAGCAGCCTGCCCTGGTTTGCCGCAGGTCTATTTTTCTTCAGTGTGGTGGTGGGAGCCTGCTCCGCTGCGAGCCGGGCCGGGAATCGGGGTTTGTTTCACGGTTTGGGGGTGGCCGTATTATTTTTCCTCGTTTCCTGGCTGCTTGCTACCACCGTACTCCCCTCCCAGGTCATACCCGTTTCCCTGCTCCAAAAATTGATTCTGGCCCTCGTGGCTGGCGCCCTGGGGGGCATACTGGGGGTAGGCTTCGGCGATCAAGGTTGACTCTTTTAAGTTCTACGGGATTATGGCGAAATCCTTTTTTAGCGCAGCAACAGGATTATGCCCAGCAATATCCCTCCCGCACTTAAAAGAAACAGCCCCACATAAATGCGCCAACGTGACGTCTTTGTCATCCTGATCACCCCGGGAAAAAGACCTGCAATATTATATGTGGAGAAAAAGACACCGGTCTTTGAAAGACGGTGTCTTTTCATGTGCGCCCGGCATGGGCGTTAACTTGGTGGTGAAAGTCCACTGCAGGCGAGGCAGCACGAGTCTGCTAGCCAAAGGCAAGGGTGTTCATCGCGAGGTGGAATCCGAAGGAAGCCGGCGGCAAAACCACGGCCCGATGAACAAGAACCCCATAAGAGGCTAGACCGTTCGGATGAGCTGGCA
>NZ_JAUSUX010000035.1 GCF_030813795.1 Desulfofundulus luciae
GCTTGATTTTTGGTGTTTTTTGGGCGCGTGAGGTCTCATTTCTTTTTCAGGGGGCTGATCCCCTTCTGGTGCCTACTGAAATTTTACACGGCCAAAGTTAAAATATCTGGCGTGCGATTCCGGTTAACTGGGAAAGGTTGCGGCATTCAAAAACGTGCCGGCAATAGGGTGTGTAAAGATGCATAATGCTGTCTTCCTGGTTCCAGCTTTCCCGGGGGGCCGGGTTTAACCAGATCACCTGCCGGACCCGGCGGCAAATCTCCCGGAAATACTCTTCCCCGGATGGCTTATAATTGTTCCGGGCGTCTCCCAGGATGATCAGGGTGACCTTCCGGTGAAGTACATGCCGGTGTTCGTGAAAAAACTGGCGCCAAACCGCCCCGTAATCGGAAAAACCTGTCTGCCAGATGCCGGTTTGCCGCTGGATGTTCCGCACTGTCCTTTCAAGGTCCAGTTCCCTTAATTGGACGGTAATCTCGGCTATGGCGTCAACAAAAGCATATGAACGCACCATGCGGAATTTATTCTGCATAGTGTGGACCAGGAGCAGCATGAACTGGCTGTAAGGAGCCACTGAACCGGAAAGATCGCAGAGCACAACTAAATCCGGTCGTGTTGCCTGGCGGCCCTGGTGACAGAGGATTATGGGCACTCCACCGGTGGTGGCTGCCAGGCGTACGGTACGGCTTATGTCTACCACCCCGCGGGTCGCCGGAATGCGCCGGTAACCCCTGCGGGTGGCCAGGCGGCGCCCCAGGCGGGCTACTTGCCTCTTCACTTGTATCACCTGTTCCGGGTCCAGCTCGGCAAAGCAACGATGGGACAGATTGGCCTCCCGTGCGATAACTTGAAGTTCCTTTTCTGGTTGTCTTTTACAGCGCAGTTGTTCGAGCTCCCGGTTGAGCAGGCGTTCCAGCCGCAGCAGATTTTCCTGCTGGCGCAGCTTTTCCGCCTCCCCAAGGGGGGACCGTTCCAGCCAATCCTTTACCTGTGCCCAGTCAAGGTGTGTTTTCAACTGCTTTAGCATTTGCAGGGGATCTTCCCCGGGGGTATCTTCATCCAGTGGGACCAGGGTAATTACGGCTTCCCGGGCCAGGGTCTTTATATCTTCTTCGCTGCCTTTTGCAATGATCATGGCCAGTCGCTGTCCCGCTGCCGAAAAGGGAACCGAACTACCATGTTGAAAATGTCTTTCTCTTCTTCCCTCTCCCGGGCCGTTTCCCTTGCCGCCCCCCTGCCCTGCCGGTTCTCCGCCCCCTGCCGGTAAATCATCTTCACTCTTCAGGGCCTGCCGCAGCCACTCTTTCATCTGTGCTAGCCTGGCGTTAAACTCTTCCCGGGACAGCCGGGGAGGATGAATGGGAATGGCGGCTTTATTGGTTGGCTGTTCCTGCTTTCTGACTTTTTGTTTGAGCGTTGTCCAGTATAAGTGAAAGAGTTTATCCAGGATCCTTTCCTGTCCAGTTTCCTTAATTAGGGTGGCCTGCATGGCCAGGAGAAGGTTTTCCCGGGTGGGTTCCAGGAGGGAGAGGGCCTGCAAAAGATCCAGCATTTCCCCCGTGGAGACGGGGATGCCGGCCTGCCTTAGCAATTGGATAAAGCCAATTAAATGCTCAACCATGGTTTCCGGCTGAACTCCTTAGTACCCGGACATTTCCACTACCCGGTTAGTGAAACTTTCCATCGCCCGGTACAACTGGACCACCCGCTCCAGTGCCCCTTCCTCTGCCAGGTTAACTGAAGCGGTGAGGCTCATTTGCCTTTCTTTGATGTTATATCTGGCCAGGAAGGTTCCCGGGCGGGTAAAAAGATGAAACCGGTGGTCTTTGGCAAATCCCAGGTTTTTAATTAAGGTATGAGGTTCCAGGCTGATTTTATCTATAGTCCGATGCAGGGTTAACTCGGTAAAACCAAGCATTGCAGTCAACTGCTGGTGGAGTTCTTGGGCCAGTACCTCAGGTTTTTCCAGGTAAAGCTCCGCGTCTATTTTTTGGGCGGTCTGGCGGAAAGTGAGGTGACCGGCGGGATCAAAAAAGGCCCGCAGGGCATCCTCTTGCTCCAAATAAAGGGTTTGACCTTGAAAGTGATTTAAAAATTCCGCACAGCACTCCGGTGTTACAACTTTTCGGGCTGATATGGCCAGCACCCCTACCAGGGGTTCATCCCTGGGTGCGGTTACTTCCGGGGTGAATACCCGCAGCACTTCCGCAAGGGAAATTTTATTTAAGAGCTGCCGGCAATGGTGCTCCGCGTCCCGGAAGTGGGTGATAAATTTAATCTTAGCCGTGGCTATCCCTCCCTGGACCATCAGGGAAACCGGGCAGCTGATTGCCACGTCCCGCGATTGCCATTGTACCTGGAATTGACCGGCCAGCTCTTCCGCTTCCAGGTCGAGATGCTCCAGCAGGGTCAACCTTTCCATAATTTCCGGTAACGGGCGTGCTATGGCGGTAACCAGAATTTTTTGATCGGTTACCGGCTCGAAGTAAGAGGAAGAGTAGGCATGGGGTACAATGGAAAAAAGCCGTGGGACGATTTTCTCTCCCCATTCCCATTGCCCGGTGGTAATATAAATATAGCTTTGCCCTACGGTCATTTGTAAACCATCCACAAAGATTTCATTCCCCCGGGTCCATAGGCCCGGTTGTTCCGCCAGAAAAGTTAGCAAGGCAGGCTTTTTGTCCATATTGCGGGTGAGAATCTCAATACGCACGTTTTGCCACCCGTTATGTAAAATTTTTTAGTACCTATGACTGCGTTTTTTACTTTCATTTTGTCGGTTCTACTATGGTTTCGTCAAGGCGCATTTTGCCGGTGTTTTTACGGAGGTATAAAGCAGGTATGCACCGCCTGTTCCGCAGTGTGCAAACTGTAGCCGATGGCCTTTTGCGGCAGCAGTATCTGTGTAATCGTACTGTGGCCACTACCCTTTTCCTAGCTGCCCACCTGGGCAAGCCGCTGCTGGTGGAGGGACCGGCAGGCGTGGGTAAGACGGCCCTGGCCCAGGCCCTGGCCGGAGCATTAAATACCCCGCTGGTTCGCTTGCAATGTTATCCCGGTCTGGATGAAGCCAAAGCCCTTTACGAGTGGAATTATCAAAAACAGCTACTTTACATCCAGGTTGCTGCTGGAAGTAAGCAGGTATGGGAAGAACTGCGCCAGGATATTTATACACCGGAATTTTTACTGGCCCGACCGCTTTTGAAAGCTTTTTTGTCCGAAAAACCGGTGGTCCTTTTGGTGGATGAAGTGGACAAAAGCGATGAGGAACTGGAAAGCTTTCTTTTAGAGGCCCTTTCCGAGTTTCAGGTTTCCATTCCCGAACTGGGTACCATACGGGCCAGGCATATCCCATTTACTCTGCTCACCAGCAACAGCAGCCGGGAGTTCAGTGATGCCTTAAAAAGGCGCTGTTTGCACCTGTACATCCCCTATCCCACTGCCGAACAGGAGCGGGCCATTGTTGCTTTAAAAGTTCCCGGAATTGATGGACGGCTGGCCGCCCAAGTGGTTGATTTCGTTCACAATCTGCGTCGTTTACCCCTCAAAAAAAGCCCCAGCATAGCTGAAACCCTGGACTTTGCCCGCACCATGCTGCTGCTGGAGGCAAAGCAACTGGAGCTCCGGGTGGTGGCTGAGGCGCTTAATGTCTTGCTGAAATACCAGGAAGACGTGGAAAAAGTCATGACCAAACTGGGGGATTTGCTGCCGGAGGTCCGGGAGGAGGATGGTGCTCCTGCCGCCCAGGGTACCATTCCCCGTGCGGTGGCGGCAGGCGAAGAAACGGAAGAGGAGCCAGGGGGTGTGGACCTGTCCCGCTTCAACTTTTAGATGCGGGGAAATCTAATCGGCTACCACCCTGACCAGCACTTTGCGCTGCCGGGGTCCGTCGAATTCGCAAAAGAAAATCCCCTGCCAGGTACCCAGGACCAACTGGCCGCCGGTCACCAGCACGGTCAGGGATGAGCCCACGAGGCTGGCCTTGATATGGGCGTCGGCGTTTCCTTCAAGGTGCCGGTAGTTTCCCTCCTGCGGTACCAGTCTGTCCAGTCCGGACAGTATGTCATGGGCAACTGACGGGTCTGCGTGCTCGTTAATGGTAATACCGGCCGTAGTATGGGGTACAAAGAGGTGGCAGCATCCTTCGGTAATTTTTTCCGCCTGAACAATTTTCCTTACTTGAGAAGTAATATCCACAAGCTGGGAGCGGGCTGTGGTACTAACGGTTAGAGTATGGATCATCATCGTTCCCCTTTCAAGTAGAAATTAAAAGCAGAGCCAGCTCCACTGCTTCCCGGGCACTGGTAGCTGGGCGTATGCCACCGGGCAGGCCAGGGCGCTCCAATTTCCAGGTGCCCAGGCCAATTACCGGCTTGTTCATTTTTAGAGCCAGGCCAATTTCCGAGAGGGTGCCGTAACCTCCACCAATGGCAACGAGGGCATCGGCGGCACAGGCTATAATGGCGTTTCGCGCGTCTCCCAGTCCGGTAGGCAGGGCCACCGTTAAATAGGAATTGCCTTCCCCGCGGTGACGGCCCGGGAGAATGCCGACCACCATTCCTCCTGCCTGGCGGGCGCCCCGGGAAGCCGCTTCCATAACCCCGCCCCGGCCGCCGCAAATTAAAATAGCACCTCGCCGGGCGATTTCCCGGCCCACTTCCTCGGCCAGTTCCCGTTCCTGCTCTGTACATTCGGCTCCACCAATGACACCGATATACCAGGTCATTTTCTATCACCGGCCAAAGAATAGGCCGTGGTGCACGGCCTTTCAAGATGTTTTACAGGCGCTGGGCGGACTTGAAGCCCAAATTAAAGGTGAGTATTTCCAGTTTCACGGACAGGTCCACATTGCGGATCTCTATCCCTTCCGGCAGGTTCAAGGCCACCGGGGCAAAGTTTAAAATGGCCTCCAGGCCGTTTTTAACCATAAAGTCGGCCACATCCTGAGCCGCCCGGGGAGGTACGGCGATAATGCCGATGCGGGCTTTGTGTTCCTGAATTACCTCGGGCATTTTTTCCATGGGCAACACTTCAAGTTCGGCAATTTTCTTGCCTATTTTGGTCAGGTCGTTGTCAAAGACGCCCACAATTTTAAAACCCCGGCTGTTAAATCCCTTGTATGTGCATAATGCATATCCTAGATTGCCGGCACCTACCAGAATCAACGGCCAGTCCTGATCCAGCCCCAGAATCTTTTTTGTGTAGCGCATGAGATCTTTGACATTATAGCCAACTCCCCGGGTGCCAAATTCGCCAAAGTAGGCCAGATCCTTGCGCACCTGGGCCGGGCTTACTCCTACCCCTTCAGCGATTTCCCCGGAGGAGACAGTGGTTACTCCGTTGCGGTCGAGCCGTTCAAGATACCGGGAATATATCGATAGCCTGGTTACTGTGGCTTCGGGGACGCGCAGGGTCTTCATCAAATCGCCTCCTTATCTTAGATGTTATTCTATGCAAATAAGGGGCCTTATGCCGGCCCCGGTAGAAGACCGGTTTTTAAGTTATAACATTCACATGCTAGGTATTTTATATCATTTGTGTCCCTGTCTGTCAAATGACTTTTTCCCGGAAAGCAAAGAAAAGCCCCGAAAAGAAGTTTCTCCCCGGGGAATGGTTGCAAACATAGATTCGCCCTTTTCCTCCAACCCTGTGATCTTTATTTTTATTTTTCTATTTTACTGGCAGCGGCAAAGGCCTTCCGGGCTGCTTCCACCGTCCGCTGGATTTGTTCGTCGGTATGAGCCAGGCTGACAAAGGTTGCCTCGAATTGGGACGGAGCCAGGTAAATCCCCTGTTCCAGCATGGACTGGAAGAAAGCAGCAAAGCGGCGGATATCGGCCGTACAGGCAGTGGCATAATCCACTACCGGTGTTTCGGTAAAGAAAGTGCAGAGCATGGAACCAACCCGGTTAAAGGAAAGCACAAGGCCTGCTTCCTGGGCGGCTTCAGCCAATCCCCGGGCGAGAAGGGCGGACTTACGCTCCAGTTCTTCGTAAGTGCCGGGCCGTTTTAGTACCCTTAAAGTGGCCAGGCCCGCGGTTACAGCCAGGGGATTGCCCGAAAGGGTGCCTGCCTGGTAAACCGGACCTTCCGGCGACACCTGTTCCATGATGTGCCGCTTTCCACCATAGGCGCCCACGGGCAGGCCGCCGCCGATGATTTTGCCCAGGCAGGTCAGGTCGGGATCGATATTGTACAGCTCCTGGGCGCCGCCGTAAGAAAGCCTGAAGCCGGTGATCACTTCATCAAAGATCAATAATGCTCCGTAACGGCGGGTGATTTCCCTGAGGCCCTCCAAAAAGCCTTCCCTGGGCGGTACTACGCCCATGTTACCCGCTACCGGTTCCACAATTACGGCGGCAATATCCTCGCCTTCCCGGGCGAAGATTGCTTCTAAAGTATCCAGGTCGTTATATGGGGCCGCAATGGTGTCCGCCGCCGTGCTGGCCGGCACCCCGGGGCTGCTGGGCACCCCCAGGGTAAGGGCCCCGGAACCGGCTTTAATCAACAAAAAGTCGGCGTGGCCATGGTAACAGCCCTCAAACTTGACAATTTTATTGCGCTTCGTGTACGCCCGGGCCAGCCGCAGGGCGCTCATGGTTGCTTCGGTGCCCGAGTTTACCAGGCGCACCATTTCCACGGCCGGTAGTGCTTCTACAATGGCCCTGGCCAGCTCAATTTCCAGTTCGGTGGGAGCACCAAAACTGGTGCCGATTGCCAGGCATTCCTGCAGGGCCGCCGTTACTTCCGGGTGCCGGTGGCCCAGGATGAGCGGTCCCCAGGAGCCCACGTAGTCTATGTATTCATTGCCGTCCACATCATAAATCAGCGCTCCCTTTCCCCGGGCGATGAAAAGGGGTTGTCCCCCAACGGCTTTAAAGGCTCTTACGGGGCTGTTTACGCCGCCGGGCATGTAACGGCGGGCCTGGGCGAATAGTTCCTTAGACCTTTCGTAAGACAAGATACCACCTTCATTTCTCCACAAAGTATTTCATACTGCTCTTTTTTAATTCGGCTATACTAAATAACAGACGGTAGTTAGCAACCCCGCTGGCCCGGGAGAGCCGGGCGGCAATCTCCCGGCAATCCTGAGGCGTCTGTCCGTGGACCACGGTAAACAAGTTGTACGGCCAGTCGGGCAGCCGGGCGGGACGCTGGTAACAGTGGGAAACCTCATCAAAGGAGGCCATCAGCCGGCCCACTTCTTCCATGCGTTCCTCCGGGACTTGCCAGACCACCATGGCATTGGAGACATAACCCAGATCCTGATGGCGCACGGCCGCCCCAAAACGCCGGATCACCCCCCGGTCGACAAAATCCCGGACCTTGGCCAAAAGCTCTTCCTCACCAATACCCAGTTTTTCCGCCAGGGCCAAAAAGGGACGGCTGACCAGGGGAAGACCTTCCTGCAGGGCGCGGATAATTTCTTTGTCAAGCTGGCTAAGCATTCTCATCCTCCCCCAGGTCAAAGTTCACCCTGATTTTAAAAATTCTTAAGGCCGGGAGATGGAGCATATCTGCTATGCCGGTGCATCTTTTGATTTCCTCTAAAGTGTTTTCCAGCTTGACCTGGGATTCTACCAGCAGCGTAAACCACATGTTATACGGGTGATCTCGCAAATAATTATGGGTTACCCCCGGAAAGCTGTTGATTACGGCTGCCACTTCCTCAATTCTCTCCGCCGGTACTTTCATAGCACATAAGGTGCCGCTGTAACCTACCCGGCGGGAGTCAAAGATGGCCCCCAGCCGCCGGATAACCCCCTTTTCAATGAGACGTTTTAGCCGGGCCAGGATATCCTCTTCAGTGGTGCCCAGGGTTTCGGCGAGTTTCCGGTAGGGTTCCGGTTCGATGGGTAGATGGCTTTGGATGATATTCAACAGTTGTCTATCCAGACTATCCAGGGTCATGAACTATTCCCCCGTTGGTTTTCTACCTTTCCGGTACAGGCACCAGGGGTCTTCGGCCATATAATCTCCATGGTAGAAGTAGGCCCGGGCCCGGCAACCACCGCAAATATTCCGGTAGTGGCAGTTGCCGCAACCGCCGCCGTACTCGCCGGTACGCAGCCGTTTGAATACCGGGTTGTTCTGCCAGATAAGGCTAAAGGGTGTTTCCCGCACATTGCCCACGGGCATGTTTAAATAGGCACAGGGCTGGACGTCCCCCTTCGGGCTGATGATGCAGTAGCCCGTACCAGCCAGGCACCCCTTTTGAAAGCGCAGTTTTAAGCCCATTTGGGCGGCAATGCGCATAAACTGGGGGGCACAGGTGGGCTTTACTTCAATGGGCACGTCCCTTTGTTTTTTCATTAACCGGTGAAGTAGGCGCTCGTACTGTTCGGCTCTTAGGGATTCCTCTTCCATATTTACGGCCCTCCCGGTGGGTACAAGGAAGAACACGTGGTGGGCCATAGCTCCCATGCGCACGGCCAGGTCGGTTAACGCCTCTACCTGTTCATAGTTCCATTCTACTACCGTGGTATGAACTTGAAAGGGCAAGCCGGCTTTCCGGCAGGCTTCCATGCCCTCCACGGCGGCCTGCCAGGCTCCCGGGACACCGCGGAAACGGTCGTGCTGTTCCGGTTCGGTGCTGTCCAGGCTGATCCCCATGGCCAGCGCCCCGGCTTTCTTTAATTTTTCGGCTACACTGCCGGTAATTAAAGTGCCATTGGTACCAAAAGCCGGGCGCAGGCCTTTCCGGGCCGCATACCCCACCAGCTCATATATATCGGGCCGTAGAAGGGGTTCACCTCCGCTGAAGATCATAATTTTAAAACGGGCCCGGGCAATTTCATCAATTAGATTAGCAGCTTCGGAAGTGTTTAATTCTTCTTCCATCCTGGCGCCGGCGTCCCGGTAGCAGTGCCGGCAGGTCAAATTACAGGCGTTGGTAGTATTCCAGGAAACCAGCACGGCTTAACATCCTCTCTAAAGAACTAACCTTCTCGTAACCAGCGGGCCACGTCCTTGGCGTGGTAAGTGATGATAATGTCGGCCCCGGCCCGTTTCATTCCGGTGAGGGTTTCCAGGACAACCCGGCGCTCGTCAATCCAGCCCCGCAGGGCCGCAGCCTTAACCATGGCATATTCCCCGCTGACGTTATAAACTGCTACGGGGTAGTTAAAAGCATCCCGGGCCTGCCGGACAATATCCAGGTAGGCCAGGGCAGGCTTGACCATGATAATGTCGGCCCCTTCTTCAATATCCAGGGCTATCTCCCGCAGGGCCTCCCGGGCATTGGGGGGGTCCATCTGGTAGGAGCGGCGGTCCCCGAACTGGGGTGCCGAGCCCACTGCTTCCCGGAAGGGGCCATAATAGGCCGACGCATACTTGGCTGCATAGGACATGATGGATACATCCTGATAACCGGCTTCGTCCAGGGCACGGCGGATGGCGGCCACCCGGCCGTCCATCATGTCGGAAGGAGCTACCATGTCGGCTCCGGCCCGGGCGTGGGAAAGGGCCGTACAGGCCAGGAGCTCAAGGGTCGGGTCGTTGAGAATGCGTCCCTGTTCTACCACTCCACAGTGGCCGTGGCTGGTGTATTCACAGAGGCAGACGTCGGTAATGACCACCAGTTCGGGGAACTCCTTTTTAATTGCCCGCACGGCCTGCTGCACAATCCCCTCATCGTCATAAGCTTCCCGTGCTGTTTCATCTTTTTCCCGGGGAATGCCGAAAAGGAGAATGCCGGGTATGCCCAGATCGACCACCCGGGCTGCTTCTTCCAGGAGCATATCCGGGGAAAGATTATATACCCCGGGCATGGCTTCCACGGGGCTTTGAACCCCCCGGCCGTGGGTGACAAAAAGCGGGTAGATAAGGTCGTCTACCGTCAGGCAGGTTTCCCGCACCAGGCGGCGGATGTTTTCCTTCACCCGCAGGCGGCGGGGACGGGTTATGGGAAAGGCCACCGGACGCACCTCCTTGTTCTAAGCAATACCGATTTCTTCATCCGTCAAGTAGCAGGCGGGATCGGGTGCCCAGAAATCGTTAAATACCGCTTCTGCCCGGGTACGGAAATTGCCGTTACAAATCTCCAGCCAGCGGCAGCGGGTACAGCGCCCCTTTAAAAGAGGCCGGCGGTTTTTCAACCCGGCCAGAATGGGCTGGGAGAGATCCGTCCAAATTTCACCGAAGCTTTTCTCCCGCACATTGCCGAAGGTGTGCTGGGGAGTAAACTGGTCCGGATGGACGTTGCCTTCCCAGTCCACGGCGGCAATGGCTATGCCGGAACGGTTGCCCCCGTTCTGCAAAAGCAGCTGGTAAACCCGCTCTGCCCTTTTGGGGTCCCTTTCCCGCAATTTCAAGTATACATAAACCCCATCGGCATGATTATCCACAGTTAAAATCTCTTTAGACAGGCCCCGGCGGTGGAAATCGAGCGTCCGTTCCATGATCAGGTCCAGGGCGGCCCGGGACTCCTGGTGGGTAATATCGTCTTTTAACATTTCCTTCCCCCGGCCACTGTAAACCAGATGGTAAAAACATACCCGGGGGATGTTTTCCCGCTCAATGAGGTCAAAGATGGCTTCCATCTGGTGAAGGTTATGCCGGTTGATGGTAAAGCGCAGCCCCACCCGCTGCCCCACCGCCAGGCAATTGCGGATGCCCTCCAGGGCGGCTTGAAAAGCTCCCGGCCGGCCCCGGAAATGGTCGTTGTTTTCCCCGGTGCCATCCAGGCTGATGCCCACGTAGCCCACGCCTATTTCTTTTAAACGGCGGGCCACGGCGGGGGTAATCAGGGTGCCGTTGGTGGAAACGGTGGTACGGATGCCCCGGCTGGTGGCGTAGGCGGCCAGTTCAAAAAAGTCCTGGCGCATTAAGGGTTCGCCGCCGGAAAATAAGAGTACCGGTACCTTGAAGGCGGTCAGGTCATCAATGAGTTTTTTAGCTTCGGTCGTAGTTAGCTCGCCGGGATGCCTTTTGTTGTCTGCACTGGCATAACAATGGATACAGCGCAGGTTGCAGGTACGGGTCATGTTCCATACCACCACCGGGCCCTGGCCCGCGGTTGTTCCGTGGATCTGATTGCGGGAGGAAGGGTTGTAACGCAGTTGATCACCAAAATTGGCGGTATCCAGGAGTAATCTACTGATACTGATCATCGTGATTCCTCCCTTGGGCTGCCTCAATGACGACCTCCAGCAGGCCTTCAATGGTATAGCGGCGCGCCTGTACGTGCACGGGCAGGCCCAATTCCCGGGCGGTCTGGGCCGTTACCGGGCCGATACAGGCCACCGTTACTCCCTGGAGCAACCGGGGCAGCTTGTATTCTTTCAGCAGTTCGACGAAATTGCGCACGGTAGACGAGCTGGTAAAGGTAATGATGTGAATCTTTCCTTCAGCCAGCATTTGCCTGACCAGTTGGGTATCCTCCCCGGCTGGTATGGTGCGGTAGGCCACCACCTCGTCAACCACTGCTCCCAGGCCGGATAGCAGTTCGGTCAACACTTTCCGCGCAATGTCCGCCCGGGGTAAAAGGATGCGGTCGCCGGGTTTGATCTGGCCTTTTAAACCGGCAATGATTTGTTCTGCCCGGTATTCATCGGGTACGTAAGTAACTTTCAAAGCATACCTTTCCAGGGCTTCTTTAGTTTTGGGTCCGATGGCGCAAAGATTAGCCCCTTTTAGATCCCGCACATCTTTCCCCTGTTGCAGCAGACGGGCAAAGAAGAAGCGCACACCATTGACGCTGGTAAAGATAATCCAGCGGTAGGAATCCAGCCGGGCAATGGCTGCATCCATGGGTTCGTAGCTTTCCGGTTCCACGATTTGGATGGTGGGAAACTCCACCGCTTCTCCTCCCAGCGCCTCAATGGCCCGGGATAACTGGCTGGCCTGTTCCCGGCTCCGGGTGACCAGGACCCGTTTCCCGAAAAGGGGCTTCTTTTCGTACCAGGACAGCTTTTCCCGCAGGGTTACCACTTCGCCCACAATGATTACGGCCGGGTTGGTAACGCCTGCTTCCATGGTCCGGGAAACAATATTTGCTAAAGTACCCACGACGGTTTTTTGCTCCGGACGGGTTCCCCAGCAGATTACCGCCACCGGTGTTTGGGGGTCACGACCGTGGCTAGTGAGCTGTTTGACAATGGATTCCAGGTTGGCCATGCCCATCAGAAGAACCAAAGTGTCCGCCCCGGTCGCCAGCTTTTCCCAGTTAATGCGGGAACTTTCCTTAGAGGGATCCTCGTTGCCCGTGATCACTGCCAGGGTAGAGGTGCAATTCCGGTGGGTAACCGGAATGCCCGCATAGGCCGGTACGGCAACAACCGAGGTGATTCCCGGCACCACTTCAAAGGGGACGCCTGCTTCCGCCAAAGCCTCGGCCTCTTCCCCGCCCCGGCCAAAAACAAAGGGGTCCCCCCCTTTCAGGCGCACAACCACCTGTCCTTTGAGAGCCCTTTCTACCAGGAGCTGGTTGATTTCTTCCTGGGTCATGGCATGTCCGGCGGGGCTTTTGCCCACATAAATCAGCTCTGCTCCGGGAGCAGCATGGGATAACAGCTTGGGACTGGCCAGGCGGTCGTAAACAATAACGTCGGCTTTTTGAATACAGGCCAGACCCTTAACAGTAATCAGTCCCGGATCCCCGGGACCTGCTCCTACCAAATAAACAGTTCCCTTTTTCATTCAAGATCAAACTCCTGTCGCGCCTTTTCTAAGATTCCCCCAGCACCCAGTTTTATTAACCGGACAGCCAGCTCTTCTCCCAGTTGTTCTGCCTGGTCTGGCGGGCCGGAAATGCTGTCCCGCACCAGTTGGCGGCCATCAAGACTGGCTACAGCCCCTTCCAGGAGCAACTGGTTATGCTGTATTTGTCCCAGGGCGCCAATAGGTACCTGGCAGCCGCCTTCCAGTTTCCTCATCAGGGCCCTCTCGGCGGTAATGGCGGTCCGGGAAGCGGGGTCATCCAGGGGGCGAATTAATTCCTGCATTTCCGGATCGTTTGCGCGAATTTCAATGGCAATGGCTCCCTGGCCTACGGCGGGCAGGCAGATGTCAAAGGGGATAAGCTGGGTGATGCGGGCATCGTACCCCAGGCGGTGTATCCCGGCGTAGGCCAGAATTATGGCATCCAGATTTAATTCCTCCAGTTTGCGCAGCCGGGTGGTCAAATTTCCCCGGATGGTGGTAACGTTAAGGTCAGGCCGGAAATGGAGCAACTGGGCAGTGCGCCGCAGGCTGCTGGTACCGATGCGAGCACCCGGGGGCAGCGTTTCCAGGGTAAGGCCATGGCGGGAAATCAACACGTCCCCCGGGTACTCCCGCTGGCAAAAGGCCCCGATGATTAAACCCTCGGGCAACCGGGTGGGGAGGTCCTTCATGCTATGGACCGCCAGATCAATTTTCCCAACCGATAGAGCTACTTCCAGTTCTTTAGTGAACAGGCCTTTATCCCCTATTTTAGCCAGGGCCACATCCAGGATGTGGTCTCCCCGGGTTTTCATACCGCGCAGGACAAACCTTTTCCTGGGATATAACTTATGCAGTTTTTCCAGTACCCAATGGGCCTGCCACATGGCCAACTGGCTGTCCCGGGTGCCGATGATAATTTCCTGCTTCATTAAATGTGCCTCCATGATTAAGGCCCGTTCTCTTGGTGGAACCGGGCAAAGTTGCCACCAGCTTACTCCCATTTTGGAAAGATTTTATCTTACCTGCCGGTGGCCAGGTTATCCTGCACAGGCTTTTTGCCGGCCTGGGATTGTTCCCCTGGAATTTCCAGTTTGAAAAGATTCTGTAATACTTTCATGTACAGGTGACCCTCAGGGGTAAGAGCATAGGACTTCAGTTGGGTTACCGGGACGTGCAAAAGCTGATTAACAATGGAGTTGGCCAGGGAACTGACCACCTTGCGATCATGTTCGGTAATGTCCCCCAGCCGGTTGAGTGCCCGGCGCAATTCCTTTTGTTTGATTTCTTCTCCCCGTTGCTTTAAAGCGGCAATGGTAGGTACGACAAACTGCATACTTAACCATTGCATAAACTGATCCAGTTCTTCTTCAATGATACTTTCTGCCGCCACGGCAGCCTTTTTGCGCTGGGCCAGGTTGTGATCGACCACCTGTTGCAGATCATCTATATCATAAAGGGTTACTCCCGGCAACTGGCCCACCGCCGGGTCAATGTCCCGGGGTACCGCAATATCGATGATCATCAGCTCCCGGCCCTGGCGGCGGGCAATGGCTTCCGCCACGTCGTTATGGCGCACCACATAGTGGGAGGCCGCGGTACAACTGATGATAATATCCGCTTCCTCGATATAGTGGTAAAGTTGATCGAATTTTACTGCCCGGCCATTAAACTGGGCGGCCAGGTTTACAGCCCGCTGATAGGAGCGGTTGGAAACAATTACTCCCGATACACCGTTGGCTACCAGGTGGCGGGCGGTCAGCTCGCTCATCTTGCCTGCGCCAATAACTAACACCGAGCGTCCGGAGAGGTCCTTGAATTGTTGTTTGGCCAGCTCCACGGCGGCATAGCTGATGGATACGGCGTTCTGATCGATACCAGTTTCCGTGCGCACCCGTTTGCCCACGGCGATGGCCTGTTGAAACAGGGTGTTCAGCACCCGGTTGGTTGCCCCGAACCGGCAGGCCAACTGGTAGGCATGACGCACCTGACCCAGAATTTGAGTTTCTCCCAGGATCATGGAATCCAGGCCGGCTGCCACCCGGAACAGGTGACGGATGGTATCATAGAGGGTGTGGGCGTAGGTACAGTTTTTGATTTCAGAAATGTCCACCCCCGATTTTCGGGAGAGGAAATCCCAAATGGCATTTAACCCCTCGTCCAGTTCCCGCGTGGCGGCGTAAATTTCCGTCCGGTTGCAGGTAGACAGGATGACACACCCTTCAATGGCGGGATAGCTGTTTAACCGGGCCAAAGATGTTTCCAGGGAGTGATCCGAGAAGGAAAGCCGTTCCCGGATTTCCACAGGTGCTGTTCTATGGTTGACTCCGACTGCGATGATAAGCATCTATTACCCGCTCCTTTGCTTGCTCGAGTTCTCCCCTGGCCAGCAACTGAAAAACCTGATCATCCAGGATGGCCGTTAGCAACTCCCGTCTTTTCCGGGGGTCGGCTGTATTTTCTAAAATATCGTGGCGTATTTCACCCAGTAAATCAACCAGAAGACCGTATTCCGGACCATAATGTTCTTCGAGTTCTTCTTTAATCTTCCGGGCCAGCAGGGGGCTTTTACCGTCGGTGGAGATGGCGATTTGCAGGGAGCCCCGTCTTACCACTGCCGGGACATAAAAGTTGCCCTGGGGCGGATCGTCCACCACGTTTACCAGCATATTTCTGGCCATTGCCTCGGCTGCTACCCATCGGTTGATTTCATCCAGGTCGGTGGCTGCAATTACTAAAAAGACGCCTGCAAGGTCGGCAGTTTCATATTCCCCCTGCCGGTAGCTGATTTTACCTTTATCCACCAGTTCCCGTAAGCCTGGAGTGAGGGTGGGACTGACCACCTTTACTTTAGCCCCACAGGCCAGGAGGGATAATACCTTGCGTTCCGCTACGCTGCCGCCGCCTACCACCAGGCACGGGCGCTGGGATAAAATTAAGGAAACGGGATAACACTTTAGCAAATAGCCTCAGTCCTTTATCTAGAATTTTCTGATGCTTATAAAATCTGCAATGGCTGCTAAAATTTTCTTGGCAGGGCGTTCCGGCAAATTCTTTAAGGCCCCTTTCGCCTTCAATATGTATTTTTCAGCTATTTCAATGGAATGTTTAATCCCGCCGCAATGCCGGATGAGGGCTATTGCTTCCTGGACCTGTTCCTCATCCTTCTCCCGGGATAAAATCAATGCCCTTAAACGTTCCCGCTGGGGGCTGTGCTCTAGGGCGTAAATAACCGGCAGGGTAATGATGCCTTGGCGCAAATCGCTGCCCACCGGTTTGCCCAGTTGGCGCTGTTCGGCCACCAGGTCCAGGATGTCGTCGGTTATTTGAAAGGCCATGCCGATGTTGTGCCCGTACCGCCGCAGAGCAAGGTGTATTTCCTTGGGAGCACCGCAGGCTACGGCCCCTAACTGGCAGCTGGCGGCAATGAGCAGGGCGGTTTTACGGTTAATGCGATAAAAATAGTCCTTCACCGTTTGCCCGATATCAAAGGAACCGGAGATTTGCTGGATTTCCCCTTCGCACATTTTTACGCTGGTACTGGCCAGCACCCGGGGTATCAGGGGTTCATCATAACTGGCAATAAGAATCAGAGATTGGGCAAACAGGTAGTCTCCGATATAGGTAGAAATCCGGTTTCCCCAGCGAGCCTTGATGGTGGGTACACCGCGGCGGGTCATGGCCGCGTCTACCACATCATCGTGAACCAGGGTGGCCATATGGATGAGTTCTAAAGCTACCGCCAGGGGCAGGACCCGCTCCAGGTGAAAATTGGCGCACTTACCTCCTAACAAGCTAAAGGCAGGGCGCAGGCGCTTTCCCCCTGCCTTCAAAAGATGGGTAGAGGTTTCGGTGAGAAAAGGATCCGGGGTTTGCAAGGTGGCTTGCAATTCCCGTTCTACGATGGCCATTTCATCTTTAATTTCCTCAAACAGCTCCAGCATCTTTTCCTAAAAGCTCACCTGCCTGTAATCGAGTCAAACCCCGGCTTTTCGTATTATTCCACGGCTAACTGGTAAAATCCTTCTAATGCCGGCTACCGGACAACTCTCTAATTTAGGGTATTATATTTTTCCCTTAAAATCAATGGCAGTGGATGGAGAAGGGTTTGTTTTTATCAACTTGCCAAACTATTTCCGCTGTTATAAAATAAAAAATAACTTCATAACCTGGAGCGGGGGGTTTTTCGCAGATATGCGCTTTTTTCCGTCCTGGGCGGAGATGGAGGTAGGCGACACCGTTACTTTTTGCCGGACCTTTACGGAAGGCGATGTGGCCAATTTTCTGGGCGTTACAGGGGACTTTAATCCCATCCACCTGGACCCCCGGGCTGCTACCCTCTGCGGCTTTGAAGGGCGGGTCGTGCCGGGGCTACTCACGGGCAGCATGATCACCCACGCGGGAGGGACTCTGCTCCCCGAACCCTATCCGGCGACGAGAATGTCCTTTCGGTTTCTGGCGCCCGTATATATCGGCGAAACCATTTGCGCGCGGGTCACCATCACGGAGAAAGACCTCCAAAAAAACAAATTAACCCTTCAAATGACCTGCACCAACCAAAAGGGCCAGGTGGTTTTAGAAGGAGAGGTTTCCGGAAAGATCATCCCCATCTATAGCCGGAGGGACAACAACGGCATTAAAAACACTATATAATGTGGATGGAGCAGGATTAGGGCGCCATTTTCCGCAGTTATTGATAAATCTCCGGCAACATGCTATAATATCTCCTGCCCCTTTTGAAAATACCGGGGAAGCAAATTGTCTGACCCAGTCTTACGGGAGTGGATGGGGCCTGGTGGCCCTCCTGGTCTTCAAAACCAGATGTGGGGCGGCAATCCCGTCCCTGGTGAGTTCGATTCTCACACACTCCCGCCATTACTGTATTAAGCCAGGTCCAGTTGGCTCACATCCTGCTGGATTATTTTTTAGCCAAAATTCCCGGCTTACTTTCACGGGTTGCGTTTAAAGGCGGATTTTTCCCTTAGGAACGCCAGGAGGAGCAAAACGGTGGGAATGCCCATTTCAAAGAGATAGGCGTAGGGAATCCAGGGACCGGTAATCCAGGCTACCATTTCCGTTAAATTTTCAAACTGGCTCAGGGACAGGGCAATGAGAAGAATACTCAATGGAACGATAACGGTCCGATGGTCTTTAAGTCTGAGCAACTGGACAGTGCCCATTATTGCGGCATAATGAAATAAGGCTACCTTTCCAAAGATACCCACGATCCAGATTATAATCCAGATGGCGTCCAGCCGGGTTAGAAAGGTCCCAAAACCGGCCAGCCTCACCAGCTCGAAGGTGGCAAAGTTAAGCCTTCCGGTGGTAACACCAAAGACGGCGGTACAGGCGATGGCGTTTAAAGTAAGGATCAATCCGATAACCAAGACGGCGATGATCCCGTTGCGCCGTGCCAGATCAGACCTGGCCAGGTAGGGAAAGGACATGCCCAGGAGAAACACCTCCCCCCGCCAGGCAATGGGATTGAGGCTGGCCCGGATGATGGTTTTGAAATCGTGTTGGAGCATCGGGAACAGGTTGGCCAGTTGCATGTGCCCGGATACCAGAATGAGAATTAAGCCAAAGAGGGTAAACATCATGGGGTAAACCAGTTCCATGACCCGGGCTATCACCTCCAGGCCCTGGTACACGCCGTAGCTGCACACAGCAACCATTAAAGTGGCATAAACTACCTGCGGGGTTTGGGGCATAATGGTGGCGGCAACCAGCTCACCGAATTCCCGCACGATCACTCCGTTCACGTGCAGAAAAAATAGCACGTAGAAAAAGGCGATGATTTTTCCCAGCCAGGGGCCCAGCAGTTTTTCTATGTACTGCACAATGGTCCGGTCGGGAAAACGCCGGCCCAGGGCTGTGATTACCAGGATGACGTAAAAACCGGGCAGGGTGGCCAGAAGCGGGGCTACCCAGGCATCCCTCCCCGCTATGGATGCGGTAAGTCC
Organism: Desulfofundulus luciae; assembly: GCF_030813795.1. Taxonomy (NCBI): domain Bacteria; kingdom Bacillati; phylum Bacillota; class Clostridia; order Eubacteriales; family Peptococcaceae; genus Desulfofundulus; species Desulfofundulus luciae. The sequence continues at coordinate 18,606 of NZ_JAUSUX010000035.1, forward strand.
GGGCAAAAAGACCAGGGCCGTAGCACCGACAACATTGATTAGCAAATATACCATTTGCAGACCTGAAATCTTCCCCGGATCGTGCATTGCGACACCTCAACAGGCTACATATCGATATTGTTAGTAACTTACACTAATTCTATGTACCATCAAGAATAACTAAAGGGACCACCTTTAACGGTGGCCCCACGTTTTTCCGAGGGTCGTTATGTTTCGGGCTGGAGGTCGTGGAGATCCGGCGGCGCCGTTTCCCTTTCCCCGAAAACCAGGCAGAGTAACGCCAGCACGAGGTTGACCGCGGCCAGGAGGAGGTAAACCTTGCCGACCGGATTGTTTATCCCTAACAGGAAATGGAAACCAATTAAAAACGCTCCGGCGGTCAGGTAAGCGCGCCCCTTTTTATAATCGAGGGTCACCCGCTTGAGGGCAGACAGGGACGGGAGGGACACGGTTTTTTCCGCCGTTATCCGGTCTTGAGATTCCTTTATTTTTTCTGCCTGGGCCACAAGGTACAACAGTTCCTTTTCCGGCACCAGGGCAATGCGGTATTGGCTGCGCAGGGAAGCCACCAGCCGTCTGGCATCGGGGGCAAATTCCCCGGGGGTAACCAGGAGGGCGTGGTGATAACCCTGCTTTTTCATCGTCCTGACCAGGTTATGTACCGCGGCGACCTCCACCGGACTCTGGTCGGCCGGTATAAACTCGACGAGCACGGGTACATTACGGTAAGTTGCCTGGATAACCCCGGCCGGCACTTCCGCCGTCTTGTCCCTTTTTCTACCCTTTGGCCGCACCTGCTCAAACTGGGGCAGGCTTTCCAGGAGCGGCCATAAAAAGGAAGCCAGTTCTTCAGCAGTTCTGAACTGCTTTAATTTCTCCCGGTACTGTTCAGCTAAAGAGCGCAGTTTGCGGTAGAAGGTTTCCCTCTGGAACCTTTTCTTCTGGATTTTTGCCGCCAAAAGGCCGGTGGAACTTACGAGGGCCATGGAAAAGGCCAGAGCGATCTTTCCAGGCCAGAACGTGGTTAAAAACACGAAACTCAATAGCCACAATATTAAAAGGGTACCGTAGAAATCCAGCCAGCGGGCAATCCGGTTGCGGCTGTCTTCTTTTGGTTTAACGTAATAACGCAAAAGCTCACCCCGCTGGCGGCGTTTTTGCCAGGACTGGTAGGCGAGATACAAGGCCCGGCGGGGAAATTTAAATACCTTCACTACTGATCCTCCTCGTATCATAGTATTCGTATCATAGTATTAGAACCACCGGACAACCCCAGATTCCAGTTTAGGAATAATATGGGTTGACCGGATGGTTGGGAACCGGTTCCCATATTAC
>NZ_JAUSUX010000036.1 GCF_030813795.1 Desulfofundulus luciae
GTAAAATGGAGGTAAATGTAGTGGTACGTCTTCTATTATTGCCCCGGATCCCTTGATTTTCGGGAGGTTTTAATTTGAAAGTTTCAAACTTCGATGAAAGGGTTATCCGGCGTTTATGGGACGCTTTAAGGCCGGTGGGCAAAAGCCACTTAACCGGAAAGGAACCCAGTTGCTGATTATACTCAAAAACTATTTACAATTTGTTCTAAAGATGATACAATTTAAGGAAGTTAACAATTAAATATTTTATGTCCTGAACGCTTAATTCTTTACCCAAAGAAGCGGAGGACCCATTTTCCTGGGGTGAATCCCCCTGGAAACGAAGACGCCCTCGAGTCGGTTTGTTGGGCATTCAAGGGGCGTTTTACCAGGTTTCCCGGGGGTAGGGTTATCCTTTCAACCCGAACCCGTCAGCTAACTTCGTAAGCGTGGAAGGGAGGACATGTGCTTGGGCTGGCGCACGGCTTTTTCTGTGTCTGTGTGCCGGAGTTAGGTATTTGCTTGCTGTCTTCCACCCCAGGAAAAAACCTGGGGTTTTTTATGTGTCTGGCCAAACTTTTTATAAAGGAGGGGTTTTGATGGCAATTTTTCCAATGCCTCCGGCTGGATTTGATCCCGAAGAAAAACATCGCATCTCCCTGGAACGGGCCCGGGAGCTGAAAGAACGTATTCGCGATTACCTGCAGGTTAAGGATAAAATATTAACTGGCCTTGATCTGGCAGAACCGCTGGAAGCAGCCCGGGAAAAAATCCTGGCTATTTTCAATGCTGGGAAAGAGCAGTGGGCAGACTGGCACTGGCAAATGGCCCACCGCATTACCAATGTGGACCTGTTGAGCCAGATCGTAAACTTAACACCTGAGGAGCGGCAGAGTATTGCTGAAGTGGGAAAACGTTTCCGGTGGGCCATTTCTCCTTACTACGCCAGCCTGCTGGCCGTCGACCGTCCTGGTGGTCCCATCTGGCTGCAGTCAGTGCCCCAGGAGGCCGAGTTGAACGATAGTGGTGGTAGTGAAGATCCCATGGCCGAGGCTTTTACCAACCCGGCACCGGCCGTTACCCGCCGCTACCCCGACCGCTTGATAATCAATGTAACCAATCAGTGTGCCATGTATTGCCGCCACTGCCAGCGGCGCCGCAATATCGGGGAAATAGACCGCCACCAACCCAGGGAAGTTCTCAGGGCAGCCCTGGATTATATCCGGGCCAATCCGGAAATCCGGGATGTGCTGATTACAGGTGGCGATGCCCTGCTTTTAAGTGATCGTTGCCTGGATTGGTTATTAAGCGAACTGGACGCCATCCCCCACGTGGAAATAAAGCGTATCGGGACCAGGGCCATCGTGACCATGCCCCAGCGCATTACGCCCGCGCTGTGTGCCATCCTGGAAAAGCACCCGCCCATATACATCAACACCCAGTTCAATCACCCCCTGGAGATCACGCCGGAAGTAAAGGAGGCCTGTGATCGCCTGGTTAAGGCGGGTGTGGTTCTGGGCAACCAGGCCGTATTGCTGAAAGGGGTCAACAATAATCCCCATGTGATGAAAAAACTAAACCAAACCCTTTTGCGCATCCGCGTCCGTCCCTATTACATCTTCCACGCCAAAGAGGTCAAAGGAACCAGGCACTTTATTACTTCCGTGGATGAGGGAATTGAGATTATGGAAAAACTGAGGGGTTACACCTCCGGGCTGGCCGTACCAACCTATATCATCAACGCCCCGGGTGGCCTGGGGAAAACCCCCGTGTTGCCCAAGTATATGGTGTTCCGGGACGACAAGCAGGTGGTCTTGCGCACCTGGGAAAAAAGGCTCATTTCTTACCCCAACCGCCACTAGGGGAAAAACGTGCCGGCACGGGTTTACCGTGCCGGCTTATAGTTATTGGGTTTCAGCAATTGTTTATGAAACACCGTTATATAATCGTAATCGTAAGTAATAATAAAACTTTTACCCATGGGGCAATATAAAAAGAAGATAAGCAACCGGGAGTGATGGCCATGGAGGAATACATCCGTTCCCGCGTCCCATGGAGTACCGAGCCAAGCCTTAAAACAAAGACCGAGGAAGTGGGCATAGATTTTGATGAATTCATCGAAGGGTTAAAAGACGGCAAGAGCGATGCGGAAATGGCCGCTGAATTTGGGGTGACCGAAAAGCTTATTTACCATCTGCGTGACCGTTTCGAGCGATATGGTATTGGTTCCATTATGGGACAGGATTAGGTCCGGTTTTCGATTTGCTCGTTCTCTTGCAGGGGGGTTTTAAAAAAGGAATGGGGAGGTGGTTAGGCCACCTCCCCGGCCAACAACTACTTGAGCAGGTTCTGTTCGGCGAACATTATCATCTGCCGGACCATATTACCGCCGAGTTTGCCGCCTATGCGTCCACCCACGGCGCCGCAGGCCCGGGAGCTCAAGTCTCCCCAGTAACCGTTTTTAATGTGTGGAGTGAGCCCCAATTCGTGAGCAATTTCGTACTTCATTTGATCTAGAATGCGGTTCCAGTTCTGGGGAGTGGCCACGCGTTCACCAACATGCAACGGATACCCCAGTTCGCTGGCTATCTCGTATTTTAGGGCATCCAGGCGGGAGTCAGCTGCCGGTACCAATAATTTGTTTTGACGATTTGGCATGCGGCAACACCTCCTCACCAGTATTGTTCCCGCCCGCATAGACAGTCATTCCGTTAGTTTAAGGGAGAATTGCAAACTGAGTCCTGTTGAAAAAGGTCCTGGGTCTATAGATTTAATCAGCCCAGGACCCTGGTATTTTATGTTAAAAAATTTAACTATACTTTCACGCACAGAAGGGGCGGGTTGTGCTATAATAGACGAATATAAAAAAGGCAAGAAAATAAGGAGGGATTCAGGCTGTACCCAGAAAAATTTGCCAAGTTTGGCCTTACCTTTGATGATGTTCTGCTCATTCCGGCAAAATCCGAGGTGTTACCTGGGGAAGTGGACACTACCACTTACCTCACGCGGGATATTAAGCTAAATATTCCCCTGATGAGCGCTGCCATGGACACGGTGACCGAATCCCGCATGGCCATTGCCATTGCCCGGGAAGGCGGGATTGGGGTAATTCACAAAAATATGTCCATTGAACGGCAGGCCCTGGAAGTGGACCGGGTTAAGCGGTCGGAACACGGGGTAATTTCCGATCCCATTTTCCTGTCCCCGGAAAGCCCCATCAGCGAGGCCTTATTGTTAATGGAACGTTATCGCATTTCAGGGGTGCCAGTAACCGTCAATGGTAAACTGGTAGGTATCCTGACCAACCGGGACCTCCGGTTTGAGCGGGATTTCAGTAAACCGGTAGGGGAAGTAATGACCAAGGATAACCTGGTTACGGCTCCGGTGGGGACAACCCTGGAGCAGGCCAAAGAAATTTTACGACGGCACAAGGTGGAAAAATTGCCCATTGTCGATGAGGATTGGCTAATAACCATCAAGGATATCGAAAAAGCGCGCCAGTATCCTTTATCGGCCAAGGACAAAAAGGGGCGGCTCCTGGTGGCGGCGGCGGTGGGCGTCAGCGCCGATACGGAAGAACGTACGGATGCTTTGGTTCGTGCCGGTGTGGACGCCATTGTGGTGGATACCGCCCACGGCCATAGCAGGGGAGTACTGGAAACCGTGGCCAGGATCAAGCGCAAATATCCCGAGGTGGCCGTGATCGCCGGTAATGTGGCTACTGCAGAAGGAACGCGGGATTTGATCCGGGCCGGCGCCGATGCGGTTAAGGTAGGCATCGGACCCGGTTCCATCTGTACCACGCGGGTAGTGGCCGGCGCGGGAGTACCTCAAATTACCGCTATTTATGAATGCGCCCGGGAGGCCGTGGCGCACAATACGCCCATTATTGCCGATGGCGGGATTAAATATTCCGGGGATATTACCAAGGCCATCGCTGCCGGGGCGGATGTGGTGATGATTGGCAGCCTGTTTGCCGGAACGGAAGAAAGCCCGGGGGAAATTGAAATTTATCAGGGACGCAGCTATAAAGTCTACCGGGGAATGGGTTCCCTGGGGGCAATGAAGGAAGGCAGTAGCGACCGCTACTTTCAGGAGCACCAGCTTAAACTGGTTCCGGAAGGAGTGGAGGGGCGCGTTCCCTACCGGGGACCCCTGTCAGAAACTGTTTTTCAGCTTATCGGAGGTTTGCGGGCCGGCATGGGCTATTGTGGTTGCCGGAACATCCACGAACTCAAAACCAAAACCCGGTTCATGCGCATTACACCGGCCGGCTTGCGGGAAAGCCATCCCCACGATGTGGTTATCACCAAGGAAGCTCCCAACTACAGCCTTAAGTAAACGAAAAAACCTCTTCCACCAGCGGGAGAGGTTTTAACTTTTTTAACCTTTATTTACACTGCTCCAGGAAGAACACCCCTTGCCGCATAAAGAGCATTTCCTTAAATAGTTCGATGTCTTTCTGGGGTACCCGTTTTCCGTAGCGCACCATGAGCACGTTGGCTATGTGTTCCAGGATATCGGGATCATCGGTGAGTTCTTTTTGCATTCCTACCGAGCCAAAAAGTTTGGTCAGCATTTTCTGATACTGCCATACGTCAAGACCCGTGTTCCGCAGATCCCAGTGCCAGCAGAACTCTATGGTGATAACAATATAATCCTCCATTACCGGGTTTAAAAAGGCCAGCTCCAGTAGCTTCCGGGCCAATTTATATTCACGCCAGTCCGGGCTGACTTCAATAGCTCCCAGCTCCAACACGCGCGGGTGCTTGCTCCAGCGGCTGTGACGATCCGGCGGCAGGAAAGTGACATAACCAACCACCTTTGACCCTACGCGCACAATGTAAACCATGCCTTCCGGTAGATCGGCAATTTCCTTCAGGGCCGCTTTCTGTTTTTCCGCCTGGCGAAAATTATTTAATTTTTCATCGAAGGCTAATGTATTCAGGTAATCGCCGCTTACAGGCCCTTCTAGAAAGGCTACCCCGTAGGGAGTAATTACCTGGAACACATTTTCTATCTCCGCACAGGCGGTGCTCATGATGTTCACCTCCGATGTTTTTGCCCGGAATGGCTATCTAACCGTTCAGGATTGTATTTGACCACTCAACCCCTTAATTCAACCGTTTGCTTGATCCAATTATAACCTACCTGTCGTCTGGCTGACAATAGAAAATTTTATGTTGAATTATACAGGAAAAAAGTGGTAAAAAGTGGCATTTCTTTGCAGGGGAAACATCAGGTGTCAGGGAATAGATCCATTATTTCTCAGAAATTAGGAAGGAAGGTGGGGCTTTTGCCATGGGAGGAAAACTCTATTCCCTGACCGACGTTTTAAAGAAAACACTGTTTTTCTTTGATTCTTTGACCGTAGCGGAATTAACCCCTTACGTGCGCAAGCGGATGATGCGCGATTACACCCTTTCCCAGGTGGAAGAAAAGGTCGTGCTTTGTTTGCGTCAGCATCCCTGTTTTTTTGTGGATAACCGCAACGCCTGGCACCTGGATCTGGAAGGAAACCGGGAAAATGATGCTTTTTATGCCCTGCTGCTCAAACGCCAGAAGCCCATGAGTTTAAAGGAGCTGAAAGGTGCTGCCTGGGGTAAAAATAAGAAAAACAGGCGCCTGGTGGCCGAGGAAGCCAGCCTTATTTCCGATGGGCGCTTTATTCAGCTGGACAACGGTTACTGGGGGTTGACCGAATGGGAAGTGGAAGCCGGCCAGTATGCCCTGAAACATTTGGTGATTAAGGCTTTAAAAACCCATCCCCAGGGTTTAAGCCTGCAGCAGATTTATGAAGTGGTCAATGCCTGGCGCCAAACCACGGTAACGGCCATCGAAGGGGTACTCAGGAAGTTTCCCTATTTCGAGCTGCTGGGGGAAGGGGTGTGGACCTACAACCCCGGTGTACAGTCGGCCTATGAGGCCCTGACGAAACGCTACCTGGCCGCTTTGAACCGTCAGAAGGCTCGCTGGCACCGGGACCGGGAGCGCTGGCGCAAAAAGATAAGCACGCTGGAGCAGCAATTGCAGGAGGTCAATGCTGCCTACCGGGAAGCGGCCGTGGCCCTTGCCCAGCGGGCAGAGGAAGTAGCCCAGCATGAATACCTGGTGACCCAGATGGCGGAAAAGGATTTGCTCCTTTCCCTGCGCAAAAAAGAAATATTGCGCTACCGGGAGCACATCAACAAGCTGGAGGCCAAGGCCAACAGTATCTTGTATCAATGCCGCCTCTGGGTGAAAAGGGCCCGGGATGGCGAACAGGAAATCGCCCAACTACGCCAGGTGCTGGCCAAGAACCAGGCCAGCCTGGAAACCATGTTTACCAAGCTGCAGCAATATAAAGAGCGGGACCGGGAAAACAAGAGCAAGCTAGCTGAGCTGAAAGAGCAGCATGCCGCCAGGGTAGCGGAGCTGCAGACGGAAATTGTGGAGCTCAGACAAAAACTGGAACGGGTTCAAGAAATGGCTTTACAGGAGGAAAGGCAGTTGCGGGAAGAAATCAGCCTTTTAAGCAACGACTTGAAGGAGGCGCTGGAAAAGGGGGAAGAAGCACAACGTTCCCTGCGCTTTACCCAGAAGGAGCTGCAGCGCTGCCAGGAGCAATACCGTCGTCTGCAGGGTAGTTTGAAAAACCCTCTGGTCAGGCTGGCCATACGTTTTTGTTCCTGGTTTGGGGGACCCACAGGGCAGCCGATTTAAAGCCGGGGGCCGCACCGGGAGTGGTGGGCCCTAATTTTACGCCTTGGTTTTACGCCTAAATGTTTTTATGTTATATTGTTTCCGGGGGATCTAAATGAAAAGAATTCTGGTAGCCGACGATGAGGTTAAGATCAGAGAATTGGTGCGTATGTATCTGGAAAAAGAAGGCTTCAGGGTGGTGGAGGCCGCCGATGGAGCCGCTGCTTTGGATTATCTTGCCCGGGAGCATTTTGATCTGGTGATTCTTGATCTTATGATGCCCAATACCGATGGCTGGACGGTATGCCGGGAGATCCGCAAGCGGGATAACCCGGTGCCCATCATTATGCTCACCGCCCGGGGGGATGAGATTGACCGGGTGCTGGGGCTGGAACTGGGGGCCGATGATTATGTGGTTAAACCATTTAGCCCCCGGGAACTGGTGGCCCGGGTGAAAGCGGTCCTGCGCCGTTCTGGCGGGGAGAAAAACGGTCCTGAGGTTCTTGTTTATGACGGGTTGACCATCGACCCCTCTTCCCGGAAGGTAGAAGTCAACGGGCAGGTAGTTAACCTTACTCCCAAGGAGTACGACTTGCTTTATGTGATGGCCCTATCCCCGGGCCGTGTATTCACCCGGGAACAGTTGCTGGAAAAGGTCTGGGGTTATGATTTCTTTGGTGAAATGCGGACGGTAGATACCCATATTACCAGGCTCCGGGAAAAGTTGTCCCGTGTTCCGGGAGCACCCCAATGCATTGTCACCGTATGGGGTGTGGGTTATAAATTTGAGGTGAACAAATGAAGCTGCGGGGAATTGTAGGTAAGCTCTGGCTGGTCATGCTGGTTCTGGTGGTAGGGGTTTTGGGGTTATCCGCACTGATCCAGGCCGGCATCCTGGAAAAAATCTATTACGAACAGCAAACGGCCAAGTTGGTGGTACAAGGGGAAAGGCTGGCGGAGATCCTGGTAGAACAGCAGGATCCCAATCTGGCGGCCCGGCAGGTGGACTTGCTCGCCCGGTTGATGAATGCCAGCGTGATGGTGGTTGACTCCCGGGGGCTGGTGGAGCACTGGCAGGCCATGGGCATGGGCCACATGATGCCCCACATGGGGGGAGCCCCCTGGTCCAGGGGTGGCCGGGGTCAGGGAGCGCCCTGGCGAGGTGGAGCAAGCGATGGGGGATCTCCAGGTAAGGAGCAATCCTTCCAGTCCCGGTTTGGTCAGGAGACAATGGAGGGTGCGCCCTGCTCCACACCGCCTGTCAGTCGCGGTGAAGGGGGGAGTTTGGCCGCCATGATGCCCTTTGACCGGGAACAGATCCAGCGGGTGCTGGCCGGTGAAAGGGTTGTACGCCGGGAATATAACCCCTTTTTTAATGCCGATGTGGTGGTAGCCGGCATTCCCCTGCAAAAGGGAAAACAGGTCTTTGGAGCGCTGTTTATTCATGCTCCGGTGGCTCCCCTGGCCGCAAACCTTAAGGCCCTGCAGCAATCCAGCCTTTATGCCCTTGCCCTGGGGGCTTTAATGGCTACATTGTTCGGCCTCCTCCTCTCCCGCACCCTGGCCAGGCCTCTGGTGGAAATGGATCGGATTGCCCGGGCCATGGCCCAGGGAGATTTTACCCGCCAGGTGACGGTACGTTCCAGGGACGAAATTGGAGCCCTGGCCCAGTCACTCAATACCCTTTCCCGGGAATTGCAGGAAAAAATATCCGCTTTGCAAAAGATCGACGCAGCACGCAAGGAATTTGTGGCCAACGTTTCCCACGAGCTGCGCACACCCCTGACCATCATGCAGGGTTATACCGAGGCCATCCTGGACGGCCTGGCCCGGGATGAAGGCCAGCGCCGGGAATACCTGCAAAACATACTGGAAGAAATTTTACGCCTGCGCCGCCTGGTGGATGACCTCCTGGACTTGCGTCGCATGGAATCGGGGCGGATCACCCTGCGCAAACAGCCGGTGGATATAAAAGCGCTCGTTAACCAGGTGGTGGAACGGTTTGCCGGCGTGGCCGGGGAAAAGGGTACACTCCTGGAAGTTTATTTGCCGGATGACTTGCCGCCGGTTTGCGGCGACGGCGATCGCCTGGCCCAGGTGTTGTACAACCTGGTTGATAATGCTCTTAGAGTTACTCCCGCCGGAGGCCGGGTGGAAGTTGCGGCCCGGCAGGCGGCCGGCAAGGTGGAGGTGGCCGTAAAAGATACGGGACCGGGGATTCCGGCTCATGAAATACCTCTCATTTGGGAACGGTTTTACAAGGGTGACCCCTCCCGCCGGCGTGCCGGGGGTGGGAGCGGCCTGGGCCTGGCCATTGCCAAACAGATCATCGACCTGCACGGCGGGGAGATTAAAGTGGACAGCGAAGCGGGACAAGGAGCTACTTTTACCATTACCCTGGAAGCCGCTATGATGGATACATGAAAAACTGCTGATTAAATAAGACGTTTCGCAAAACCCACAAAAATGCATAAGTGGCGCGGTTATTCCACTCGCCGGCCGGATATTTTGCGAAATGATCGAAAAAGAGGGCTGGTACCCTTTGTGTACAAGCCCTCTTTTTACTCGAGCTTTAACTGCCGGTGGAGGGCGCGGGGTTGGGGTTACTGTTCCAGTAACCGCCCATCATCCCCCAGCCTGGCCCCCTCCCCCAACCGCCCCTCCCGCCCATGAGGCCGAAACCGGGGCAGACGCCCGGGCCGTACCAGGCGAAGCGGTCGGGATTTTCGGCAAAGAATTTCTGCCTGGCGTCCAGGTTAGCCTTAATTTGCTGGCCCTGTTCCGGGGTTAGCCGGCCATATTCCACGTACTTGTCTACCATTTGCTTTCTCAGGTTGATTATTTGCTGGTGCAGGGCGCTCAACTCTTTGGCCTGCTCCGGAGTGAGGGCGGCGGATACCGTGGCTGCCAGGGCCGGGACGGCCATGGCCAGGATCAGGATGGTGGCCAGGATGATCACCAGTTTCTTTTTCATGGGATTCACCTCCTTGAGCTGGAATTCTTATCTGGGTTTATTATACCCTTCAATTATCACAAAGTAGTTGGGAAACTGTTACGATTTTGTTACAAAGAACAAATCTAATGATCAACATCAAGAAAAGAAATCATTCTTCCCAAGAAAATTATGATATAATTCTGGCATCAGAGCGGTTAAACGAGGTGTAAAACGTGGCGGACAAAGTGGTGATTTTAACTGGCGGTGTGTCCAGGGAAGAGATTGCTTTAGATCCTCTGACCAGGAAAATCTACCTGGAGCTCACGGAACCAAGTTTGGAGGACAACCGGGCCGATGTGGATAGGCTGGCAGCGGCTTTAGAGAAGTTATTGGGGCCGGTAGTTGTGCCCCTGGCGGCCATGCGCCGCATTCCTGCCGTTTTGCGGGACGCGGACTGGCGGGTAACGGTCACAGTGGGGGCGGGGGCTCCCGGGGTGTGGAACCTGGTGGATGTGGAACCCGGAGATACCGTCAAACGCCATTACGGCCTGGCCGTAGATATCGGCTCGACCACTGTGGTGGTTTACCTGGTGAACATGCACGACGGGCGAATTATGGGCACGGCAGCGGATTACAACGGGCAGGTTGGCCTGGGGGAGGACATCCTCACCCGTATATACCTGGCGGGCACGCCCGGGGGCCTGGAGCAATTGCAACGGGCCATTCTGGTTACATTGAATGGGCTGATCAGGCGGTTAACCGATGAACATGGGTTGGCCGGCGGTAACATCAGCGCCGTTGCCATAGGTGCCAACAGCACCATGGTTCACTTGTTTCTGGGGGTGGACCCCTCCCGCATTTGCATGGCCCCGTACATTCCGGTGGTAAACAACCCGGGCCTTATACCTGCCGGGCAACTGGGATTGGAAATTAACCCCTTGGCGCCCGTCTACTGCCTCCCCTCCGTGGGCAGTTATGTGGGCGGGGATGTGGTTGCCGGCGTACTGGCCAGTGGTTTGCACCAGCAGCCGGAGCTCTCTTTGTTTGTAGACATTGGTACCAACGGGGAAATTATTTTGGGCAACCGGGACTGGCTGGTGGGTTGCGCCGGGGCCGCCGGGCCGGCCCTGGAGGGTGGTGTGGCGGAATGCGGCATGCGTGCCGAGCCGGGGGCCATAGACAGCGTGTCTATCGATCCCGAAAGTGGTAAGGTCCGCTACACAACCATCGGCGGTGCGCCCCCCATGGGCATTTGCGGCTCCGGGCTGGTGGACTGCCTGGCGGAACTTTTGCTGGCGGGTATCATCGACCGGGCGGGGCGTTTCAAGGACGGGCGCAGGGAGTTCGTGGTGGTGCCCGCGTCGGAATCGGCTACCGGCAAGGACATTGTGGTTACCCAGGTGGACATCAACAATCTCATGCGCACCAAGGGGGCGGTTAATGCCGCCCTGGAGTTGTTGCTGGAAAGCGTAGGCTGCAATCTTTCCGACATCAGCCGCTTCTATGCCGCCGGTGCCTTTGGCCAGTACCTGCACCTGGAGTCGGCCATCACTATCGGCCTTTACCCTGATTTGCCCCGGGATAAAATGGTACGCCTGGGCAACGCTTCGGGAGAAGGGGCGCGGCTGGTGCTGCTCTCCAACCGGAAGCGCGCGGAGGCTGAGGCCATTGCCCGTAACATCACTTACTTCGAGCTCAACGCCAACCAGGTCTTTATGAATAAATTTGTCGGGAGCAAATTTCTACCCCACACCAACCTGGATTATTACCCCACGGTAAAGGCAAAGTTAATTGAACGGGGACTCGTGGAAGCCGAAACCAATTGAAGCTCCGGAAAACTAAGCCCTGGAAAGCTGATACCCGGCCTTTGCCAGCCAGGGCGTTATGTTTTACAGAATCCATCCCCTTTCTCTGCCGAGCTGGTTCCCTGCTTTCTTCACAGTGCAAGGCGGGTATTCTGCCCGACTGATATATTAGTTTCACCGGATAGGTCGTAATGTAAAATTTTTAGTATCGTTCAGGTGGCAAGCCATTATACAATTTGGGAAAAAAGTGGGGGAGTATTTATGAACCGGGTTTTCGTTTGCTGCGGTGTCCTGCGCCCGGAATTGGAGAAGGTGTTTGCCGAACTGGCCAAGGACAAGGGAGTTGCAGAGGAAAGGATTTACCTGGAGCCGGTCTTGCATGTGAACCTGGACAGGTTAAAGCAGTCCCTGGCCGGGGCCCTGTCCGGGGCGGTGGGGGAGGGTAAAAGGGTGCTTGCAATATATGGCTATCTGTGTCACCCGGAAATGGAAGCCTTGGTCAAGGGGTATGGGGCTCTGGTATCCACGGCCCGCAACTGCATCGAAATGCTGCTGGGGGAGGACATGGCCAGGCTTGATGCAGAGGCCAGGACATTTTACTTAACCCCGGGGTGGCTGAAAAACTGGAAGCAGATCTTCATCGAAGGGCTTGGGTGGGACAGCATTGACGCCCGCCAGAAATTTGGCCTTTACGACCGCATCCTGCTCCTGGATACGGGAGTGATGCCTCTGGATGAAGAAGAAATCCTCGAGTTTTTTGATTACACCCGGGTGCCGGTGGAAATCCGCCGGTTTAAGCTGCAAAACCTGCGATACCTGGTGCAAAAAATGCTGAAGGAAGCGGAGTTTCATGTCGATTACTGAAAGCTTGCAAAAACTGGCACGAAGCCTGAACCTCTGTGCTCTGGGGGCGGCACCGGTGGAGCGTTACCGGGAAGCGCCACCCGGGCACCGGCCGGATGATTTTCTGCCGGGGGCCAGGAGCGTTGTTACCTTCGCCTGCCGTCTCAGTGACGGGCCGTTAAACAATCTGCCGCACGCCCGCAACCAGTACATGGTGGAATTCGAGGCGGTGAATCGCATTTTGCTTGATGCGGCCTATAGGATTGCCCGCTTTCTAGAAAACCAGGGGTTTGAGAGCATGCCCTTCGGCCCAGAGGCGGCCATTGGCGATTATGCCCGGCTAAAAGGAGACTTTTCCCACAAACATTCGGCCGTCCTTTGTGGACTGGGCAGTTTTGGCATTAACAACCTGCTACTGACCCCGGAACACGGGCCCCGCGTGCGCCTGGCCAGCGTGGTAACCACGGCGGAGCTGGATTACAACGAGCCCCTGTCCGGCGAACTCTGTAGAAGATGCCTTAAATGTGTGCAGGTGTGCCCCTCCGGTGCGCTGGAGCAATGGGAAGGAAGGTATTCTTCCCAAACCGGGTGGATAATTAACAAGGAAAAATGCGCCCATTATATGTTCGTGGTCAATGCGGGAAAAAGGTGCGGCATATGTGTATCCGCCTGCAAACTCCCGGCCAAAAAATGCGGTGGCAATTAAGTGCCTGAGGACGGCTGCGGCTTTCTGTCTTCCCGTACTTTGTATATGCTACCAGGTAAGGGGCAACGCTATAATCAATGCTGCGAGTGGCATTTTTGCAATTGGGGTGTTATGAACATGGAGCCTGAAAGGCGTGTCGTTTACTTCGACAACGCGGCTACCTCCTGGCCCAAGCCGCCGGAAGTGCTGGCGGCCATGGAGCATTGCCTGCGGGAAGTGGGAGCCAACCCGGGGCGGGCGGGGCACAAGCTGGCCCTGGCAGCTAACCGCCTGGTGGACGAAACGAGGAAGGAACTGGCTGCCCTGTTCAACATCCGGGATTCCGACCGCATCGTGTTCGGCTTGAATGCCACCGAAGCCCTGAACCTGGCCATCAAGGGGCTGCTCAAGCCCGGGCAGCATGTAGTTACCAGCTCCATGGAACACAATTCGGTTACCCGCCCCCTCCATGTCCTGCAGGGGCGGGGGGTGGAGGTAACCAAAGTGCCCTGCGACCATACCGGGGCCATCCGGGTGGAAGATGTGGCCGCCGCCATTCGGCCTGATACCGTGGCCATTATTATGACCCATGCCTCCAATGTTACCGGAACCATCATGCCCGTGGCCGAGATCGGCCGCCTGGCCCGGAAAAAGGGGTTGCGCTTCATTGTGGATGCTGCCCAAACGGCGGGGGTGCTGGATATTGACGTAGAGGCGATGCACATTGACCTGCTGGCTTTCCCCGGCCACAAGAGCCTGTTGGGCCCGCCGGGGACGGGGGGATTGTATGTGGCGAAGGGGGTGGACCTGACACCGTTAAAAGAAGGGGGTACCGGCAGCCATTCGGATGTTCCGGGCCAGCCGGAGGTGCTACCCGAGCGCTACGAGAGCGGCACCTTGAACACGGTGGGCCTGGCCGGTTTGGGGGCAGGGGTTAAATTTATCCGTTGGGAGGGCATGGAGAGAATCCGGCGGCACGAGCAGGATTTGACCAGGCAGTTCCTGGAGGGACTCAAGAAAATTGAGGGCATACGGGTATACGGGCCCCGGGATGCAACATGCCAGGCTCCGGTGGTTTCCTTTGCCGTAAAAAACCGGCCGGCGGGAGATATTGGCACCATTCTGGACCAAAAGTATAATATTGCCTGCCGGGCCGGGCTGCACTGCGCTCCCGACGCCCACCGGACACTGGGTACTTTTGAACAAAAACTGGTCCGTTTTAGCTTTTCGTATTTTAACCGGCCCGACGAGGTGGATTATGCCCTCAAGTGCCTTTTGGAGATTGTGGAAAAAGACATACCAGCGCCCGAAGGTAGCAGTGGCTGCTGGTGCTAGTGGACATCGAAAAGGGGGAACTGTAAAATGTATGGTTCTCCCGGAATACTTCAATCCGCTTAAGGCACGGCGCTGTCCCGTTCACTCATATGCTCCGCGTAAGATGCGCACCACGGTTCACTTCGGGCCGCTCAGCACTTACCAATAAGGAATTGCCTCTGTGGGAGACCTATGGCACATACCCGCTGTCTGTACTGAAAAAGAATAATTAATTCGGTGAGTGCTGGGTCTTCTGCGGATTGCCCGCGACTAGTTACACTTCGCAGTAAACTTTTAACTTATGTGTTTTGAATCTTTCTTTCGGTTAGCTGATCTTGCGTCCTCGAGAGCCGAGCCGGCCCAGCACTCACCGAAAAAGCTATGCTGGAAAGAGCAGCGTTTAGATAAATTAAACCTTTACATTGGACTGGATCCACTCGACGATGGCTTCCAGGGGGGTGCCGGGAGTAAACAACTCCTTGACCCAGCCGCCCTCCTTAAGGGCCCTTATATCGTCCTCGGGTATGGTACCTCCTCCAATGACAATGATGTCATCGGCACCATTTTCCCTGAGCAGCTGCGTCACCCGGGGGATAAGGGTCATATGGGCCCCGGAAAGAATGCTTAAACCGACCACGTCCACATCTTCCTGGATGGCGGCTTCCACGATTTGTTCCGGTGTCTGGTGCAAGCCGGTATAGATTACCTCCATACCGGCATCCCGCAGCGCCCGGGCGATAACCCGGGCACCGCGGTCGTGGCCGTCAAGGCCCGGTTTGGCAACCAGCACTCTGATCTTTCTGGCCATTTACTTTGCCCTCCTTCACCAGTCAAGTATTCGGTATGAGTTGAGGAACATTGCTTTGCTGCCTCTTGCTAGAACGTTGGTTTCTCTTTGTACTCCCCAAACACTTCCCGCATGACCTGGATTATTTCCCCCTCGGTGGCATAGGCCCGCACGCAGTCCAGGATATAGGGGATGACGTTTTCCGTTCCCTCACAGGCCCGGCGCAGGGCCTCCAGGGTTTCTCTGACCCGGATGTTATCCCGCTCCCGGCGCAGCTTTTGCAACCGGGCTACCTGTTCCTGTTCAATTTTGGGATCGATTTTTAAGATTTCGATTTCCAGCTTTTCATCAGGATTGACAAATTCATTTACACCCACCAGGATCCGCTGCTTGCTGTCCAGGGCCCGCTGGTAACGGTAGGCGGCGTCGGCAATTTCCTGCTGGAAGAAGTTCTGCTCGATGCAGGCCAGAACACCGCCACGCTTTTCAATCTCTTCAAAATATTTTTCCGCTTCTTCTTCCATCTTGTTGGTCAGGGCTTCCACGTAATAGGAACCGGCCAGGGGATCAATTACATTGGCCACCCCGGTCTCATAGGCCAGGATTTGCTGGGTGCGCAGGGCAATCTGTACCGCTTTTTCCGTGGGCAGGGCCAGTACTTCGTCCATGGAATTGGTATGCAGGGACTGGGTACCTCCCAGCACGGCAGCCAGGGCCTCGTAGGCGGTGCGTACAATGTTGTTTTCCGGCTGCTGGGCGGTCAGGCTGCAACCAGCCGTCTGGGTGTGGAAACGCAACAACCAGGAGCGGGGGTCTTTGGCGCCGTATTTTTCCTTCATCCGACGTGCCCAGATGCGCCGGGCTGCCCGGTACTTGGCGATCTCCTCAAAGAAATCGATATGGGCATTAAAGAAGAAGGACAAGCGGGGGGCAAAGTCATCCACATTCAGCCCCGCCTTAATGCCGGCTTCCACGTAGGCAAAACCGTCGGCCAGGGTAAAGGCCAGTTCCTGCACCGCTGTGGAGCCGGCTTCCCGGATGTGATAGCCGCTGATGCTGATGGTATTCCATTTGGGGACGTGACGGCTGGCGTAGGCAAATATGTCGGTGATCAGGCGCATGGAGGGTTCCGGCGGGAAAATCCAGGACTTTTGGGCGATGTATTCTTTCAAAATATCATTCTGGATGGTGCCGGTAAGCTTTTCCGGTCGCACGCCCTGTTTTTCCCCGGTGGCAATATACATGCACCAGATGACGGCAGCCGGGGCATTGATAGTCATGGAGGTGCTCACCTTATCCAGGGGGATGCCGTCAAAAAGGGTTTCCATATCCTGCAGGGAGTCAATGGCCACGCCCACCCGGCCCACTTCACCCAGGGACCGGGGATGGTCGCTGTCGTAACCCATGATGGTGGGCATGTCAAAGGCTACACTTAACCCTGTCTGCCCCTTTTCCAGCAAATACTTATAGCGTTTGTTGGATTCTTTGGCCGTGGCAAAGCCGGCAAACTGGCGCATGGTCCACAGCCGGCCCCGGTACATATTCCTGTAAACCCCCCTGGTAAAAGGGTATTCACCGGGGAACCCCAGATCCCGCTCATAGTCAAGATCCTCGATGTCCAGAGGAGTGTAGAGGTCTTTAACCTCCATGCCCGAAACGGTTTCAAACCGGAAGTCCCGGTCCTTCATCTGACAGCGGTTTTCCCGCCATTTTTCCAGGCCCTCCTTGATCCCTTTCGGTTGATCGTTCATTGCGTTAATCCTCCTTTCCAGGATTGTCTAATTATATCCATGGCTGCCGAGTATGGATCCAGCTGGCGCGCGGCCACTTTTTCCACCAGGTGTTCGTAATGCCTGTCCAGATCCCGGGAAATCAGGTGCACAAGCTGGCGCTGAATTATTTCCGCCAGCTCCCGGCGCACCCTTTCCCTGTTTGTTTCGCCCTTGTTACCCTTACGCCAGGCCCTGTGTTTTTTAATGGTAGCCCACAGTTCCGGGATGCCCCGGTGGTCTATGGCAATGGTGGTCACCACCGGCGGACGCCACCCGTTAATTAACGGGCTTAAGTCCAGCATGGCTTCGATATCGGTGACCATTTTACGGGCCCCATCAAGGTCGGCTTTGTTAATCACGAAAATATCAGCAATTTCCATGATCCCGGCCTTGATGGTCTGGATGTGATCTCCCGCCTGGGGGGTGAGGACGACCAGGGTAGTGTCCGCGTGGTGCATTATGTCCAGTTCCGACTGGCCAACCCCCACCGTTTCCACCAGAATAACGTCGCATCCAAAGGCGTCCAGCACCCTGATCGCATCCCGCGTGGCCTCGGCCAGCCCTCCCAGGCTGCCCCGGGTGCCCATGCTGCGAATAAACACCCCCCGGTCGGTGGCATGTTCCTGCATCCTGATGCGGTCGCCGAGAAGTGCTCCCCCTGAGAAGGGGCTGGTGGGATCCACTGCAATCACCCCCACCTTCAGGTCCTCACTGCGGATTTCCCTGGTTAGTTCGTCGACCAGGGAACTTTTGCCTGCCCCCGGGGACCCGGTGATACCCACCACATGGGCCCGGCCGGTATGGGGATATATCTGCCGTAGAACATCCCTTTTTTCCGGTGCATCATTTTCAATCAAGGTGATTAGCTTGGCCGCGCTGCGCCGGTCGCCCTGCAGCACTTTTTCAACCAGGTCGTTCATTGGATCCCCCTCCTAGTATTCAATGCCTTTCCGGGCCTCAACACCGTCATAATAGGGATGGTTGATCAGGTGCATTTCGGTTACCACGTCGGCCGCCTTGATGATTTTGGGATGGGCATACCGGCCGGTGAGGATCAACTCCACGTGGGGCGGCTTATTTCGAATCAGGTCTAAAACCGCATCCAGAGGGATCAGGTCAAAATCAACAGCCACATTGATCTCATCCAGGATAACCAGGTCATAGTTACCTTCCATGATCACCTTGCGGGCCATATCCAGACCCTGCCGGGCCAGGGCGATGTCTTCCGGGGAAGGATTTTCCTTGTCTACAAATGTTTCCAGGCCCGATTGCACTATGGTCAGGTCGGCTAAATACTTTTCAGCCGCCTTAATCTCGCCATATTCCTTGCTTCCCTTCATGAATTGAAGCATGAACACCCGGTAGCCGTGGCCGATTGCCCGGAGGGCCAGTCCCAGGGCGGCGGTGGTCTTACCCTTGCCGTTACCGGTGTAAACGTGCACGTATCCTTTCTCCAGTCGCCGGCGGTTCATGGCATGTCTCCTTTCTAAAATGAACTTCTTCGCTGGTGGAGTTTCGTTGCTATTTCAGGAGGTGTTTGGCAATGACCAGCCGCTGGATCTGGTTGGTACCCTCGTAGATCTGGGTGATTTTGGCATCGCGCATGTACCGCTCCACAGGGTACTCCTTGCAGTAGCCGTAACCGCCCAGGATCTGTACCGCGTTGGTGGTGACAAACATGGCCGTGTCCGTGGCATACATCTTGGCCATGGAGGCTTCCTTAGAGTGAGGCAGCCCCTTGTCCTTCAGCCGGGCGGCCCGGTAAACCAGCAGCCGGGCGGCATCAATCCGGGTGGCCATGTCGGCCAGCATGAATTGGATGGCCTGGAATTCGGCAATGGGACGGCCAAACTGCACCCGCTGCTTGGAGTATTCCAGGGCCACGTCAAAGGCCGCCTGGGCGATGCCCAGACCCTGGGCGCCGATGCC
>NZ_JAUSUX010000037.1 GCF_030813795.1 Desulfofundulus luciae
ATCACCATACCCCCCAACTGGACGGCAGTGAGAGGTGCCAGAACCCCGCCCAGCTTTCCAAAAGGCGTTCTGGCTGCACTGACGATGACCGTTTCACCCAAAGTTTATCCCCCTCCATTTTGTACCTGTCCAACTTGACGTGCCACTTGTATATGTTTGTCCATTTCACCACACGAGTCGCCTAACATCAGGCAAAGCAAAATTTGTACCAAATATAAAAAAGGAATTGGGGAAGAGAGCTGCGGGGATAGTTGTCGCAAAGTTGCGCCAAAACTGACTATTTTGCCGATTTGCCGTGTATGCGGCGCGACAGCAGGCTTTTGCAAAAAAAAGTACCGTCAAGGGATAGTGAATTGCCTCTAAAAGATGTAAATAGTCTACGTTAGTATACAAAAGGGTAGACGGCACTTTACAAGTAGATGTTCAGTAAACCTGGTTGAATGCGGCCCAGCACTCACCCAAATTTGGCTCAGTTCCCGGTGTTTCAGGTTTAATTGACACGTCAGGTTTTGGGAAGAGCTAGTATCCCAGTGAGTGCTGGGTCCTCGCTCACTCCAATTGCTTCGCGAAAGATGCGCACCGCATCCTGTCCATAACGGTTTTGCTGAACATTTACCTTTACAACAGGCAGGCACCAGCCATGAAAAATATAAAAAATACCGCACGGCCCGGGAATCACCCTAAAAGGTTAACCCCGGGCTCCTGGCAACCTGATTCTTGATAACAGCGGGAGATCATCTTTCCCGGTCGTTGTTTTCGGAGGGCAGGTGGCGGCCCCACATCAGGTACAGCGTCAGCCCGATACCAAAGAAGGCGATGGAAAACAAACCCCAGGCAATGACCTCTCCCAGAGGTTTGCCCCGGCGCCGGGCATCCCGGGCCACCCATAGACCATTGCCCACCATCAATCCCAGCAGTAACCAGGTTACAACTAGAGCTACTTCTGGCGACAAGGGGCTTTCTCCTCTCTAGATTACGTCCCAGCGGGGGCAGCGGGCACCCCAGCGACCGATAACCCTGTCCTCTTCATAAATCTCGGCAATCTCGCAGGCATTGGGACAACCGTCACACTCGAAACTCCTCGTATGATAGGGTAGTTCCGTAATACCAAAACCTTTAAACCCGGTCTGGCCGGTTCCGGCCATCTTCTCGGCAGCCAGCTGGGCGGCGCCGATAGCACCCATGATCTTATGATGTTCCGGTACCAGCACGGGCATGCCCAAGGCCCGTTCAAAGGCGGCCTTAATACCGATGTTGGCGGCCACTCCTCCCTGGAACACCACAGGGGGCAGAATTTCCTTGCCCTTGCCCACGTTGTTCAGGTAGTTGCGCACCAGGGCTTCACACAAACCGTTAATGATATCCGGCAGGGCGTGGCCCATTTGTTGTTTATGGATCATATCCGACTCGGCGAATACCGTACAGCGACCGGCAATGCGCACCGGGTTAGTTGATTGCAGGGCCAGTTCGCCAAATTGCTCGATGGGGATATTCAGCCGGGCAGCCTGTTGATCCAAAAAGGAACCTGTACCGGCAGCGCAGACGGTGTTCATGGCAAAATCCACCACCACGCCGTTGCGCAGGATGATGATTTTGGAATCCTGTCCGCCTATTTCCAGGACCGTCTGTACATCGGGCACCAGCATTGAGGCGGCCACGGCATGGGCGGTGATTTCGTTCTTGATCACGTCTGCCCCCACCATGACGCCGGCCAGGTAGCGTCCGCTTCCGGTGGTGCCGACACCTGCTATTTCCACGCCCGGTTTGAGGCTCTCCCTGGCTGCCTTTAAACCGGTTTGGATGGCTTCAATGGGGCGGCCCCGGGTACGCAAGTAAAGGCCGGTGAGGACTTCTCCGGCCTCGCTCAAAATCACAATGTTGGTGCTTACCGAACCCACATCTATACCCAGGTAAGCTTTCATATCCTTCCCTTCCTGCTGCATAATAGACTGGGGATGATGCTTTTTCAAGAGACGAGGTTACTTCCGTGAGCCGTGACGTCACCATTTTTCCGGGTTACCGGTCTTATGCCGGGCGGCGGGCGGCTTTTTTGCGCCGCATTAAATCCACAAAGGCCTCCAGCCGGGTGGTCATGCCTGCCTTGCCCGTTTGTTCATCCAGGAAGAAAGTCAGCACCGGGATATTGTGTTCTTCGCTTACCCGAGGCAAAATGGTGCGGGCTACAATCTCCGGGATACAGGTGAAGGGGGCGAGCTGAATGACCCCGTCAAAACCCCGTTTGGCATAAAGCACCGTGTTGCCAATGGAGTCCCGGCCGTGCCCCCCCAGCAACTCGGGCAGGTAAGGCATGGCGGCCTCTTTCACCGTTAGGCCCTCGGTGGTTTCTGCCCAGGTGTTGTCCCTGGTCCAGCCGGTTAAAAATAAAGATCTTTCCACCTCTACCCCCAGGTTCCCCAGGATTTCTTCAATTTCCAGGTTGCTGGCCGGTTCCAGGAGGACATATACTTCGCCCACAATACCCACCCTTAAGACATCCCGGTTTGGATCCTGGGGCACCTTTTGCAGTTCTTCAAGGGCACTTTGTTCGGCTTCCTCAATTTCCCCAAGGCTGTAGGCCCTGTCTATCCATTCCAGCACCCTGCGGTAAGTGCGGGTGGTGGCACCCCGGATGGTTTCCCTGGGGCGTACTTTGTGGGTTAGTTTTTCTACATTGTCCAGCGCCTGGAGTTTGCGCCAGGCTCGCCGGACACACTCGTAAATGGCCCGGTAAGACATGCGCCGGGGATTCAGTAACTGGATATTATGCAAAAAGTCCAGGGGATAAAGCCGTGGCGGTTCAAAAACAACAATATCAACAGGGTAGCCCAGGGAGTGAAGGATTTTTTTGTGTAGCTGCGCGTAATGACCGGCACGGCAGGGTCCCACCCCGCCACTGGTGACGATAAGCTCCACCCCTTTCGGGCAGGTTTCCAGATAAGTACCCAGGAGTATTTTCACCGGGAAACAGGCAAATTCCGGGGCGTAGCGTACCCCGAGGTCCAGGGTGTGCTTGCTGGGGCGGGGAGGGAGGATGACCTCGTTACCCAGATCTTCCATGAGCATTTTAAAGCTGCGATAAGATTCCGCCACGTGGGGGAAAGTAACTCTGGGCACTAGAGACACACCTCTTTTTTGCGGCATACCATGTCCACAAAGGCCTCCAGCCGGGTGGCAATACCGGCTTCACCGCTGTGTTCGTCGATAGACAGGCTCATAAAAGGGACGGTTTGGTGTTCGTGGACAGCCATCTCCAGGAACTTGCCCACCAGTGAATCGGGTCCGCAGCCAAAGGCCGTCACGTGTATAATCCCGTCGATTCTTGTGTGCCGGAGAAAATAATGGGCCGCCCGTAGAACCAGGTCCCCCAGGGTCCAAAACAGGCGTTTGTCCAGGTAGTCGTTTTGCCTGTACAGCGCCCGGGGCGGCAGGTTTTCCACAGTGATCACTTCTACCCCCATTTTTTTTAACCGGCCCAGCAAGCCCACACTGATGTACTGATCGTAAATGAGATAAGGGTAACCCAGTACGGCAAAAACCAGCCGGCCTTTTTGTTTTTGGGGCCGGATGCCCGTATTTAAAATCTGCATGGCCTCCAGAGGTTGCCAGCCTTCCTGTAGCAGGGAGAAAAACCGGCGTTCCACGGCCATGGCCTTGCGGTAGGCAAGAGCGATGGCTCCCCGGGCGGCACCCAGGGCCAGCCCCGCTTGCCGGTAGGCTTTTGATAGGGCGTTCCATCCTTCCCGTACGTCTATACGTACGTCAATGAGCGGGGGGATTTTTCTAAAAGAATGCCGGATCATATCGGGTAGTCCCAGAAATTTAGGGCAGTAGGTTGTTTCCTTGTTTAAACAGACCAGCCGCGGGATAAATAAATAATCAACCCGGCCGATCAGGGCCCGCACATGACCGAAGTACAGTTTAATGGGCACACAGGCATCGGCCAGGGCTTCCTTCACTCCCAGATCAAGCATTTCCCTGGTAGTGTTTCCGGAAGGGATTACTTGAGCCCCAAGTTCGTTGAAGAAGGTTTTCCAGGTCGGGTAGTAAAGAAAGTACAGCAATGAACAGGGAATGCCAACCCGGGCAGCCAAATCATGCTCTCTCCTTCATCCGGTAAAAAATGACACTTTTCATTATGGTATGTTTAATATTTCTCTTTGAGCACGGGAAATCCTTTCTTAAATTGGTTAGAAAAAAAGCCCGTGGGTCCGGGCCGTGGTAGTCACTTTTCAATGGTAAATTTGTCACCAATTACTCTCCAGCTGTCGGGGTCTTCCATTCCCAGGCGCCAGATGGACGCTCCCTTGAGATTATATTTGGCAACCAAATCCAGCTTACCTGCCCAGCTGCTGGCGTTCTCAAACCACACCTCGTGGCGGGAACTGTTTTCGTCAATGTACCTAAAGTAGGGAACCTGAGCCCTCGTCTCCCAATTGATGGGTATTCCGTACCAGCGGGTGACTTCCATGGCCAGGTCGTAGGAAAGGTAGCGGGGAAAGCCGCCGTCGCAGTTCCAGTCAAACCCGCAGGCCGGTATACAACGCAGGTAATGTTACTAACCAACAGGGCTAACATTGCTATAAAGATAAGTTTTTTCCTAAACTTTAAACATGACTACCTCCTTTGGTTTAACTCTTCCAAAAAATTGTATCAAGCTTGTCCCGTAAAAGCATTAAAAATATATGCCAACGGAGGTATATAATAGCAAGCCGGAGCCTCCTAATTCAGGCTCCGGCTATTATTTGCCGGGTTTTGCATAGTTCCTGCGGTGCCGTGGGACGATTTGTTTGCTATTGGACGTCTACCCGGTAAATATTTCCCTTGCCGGGTTCTTTTTTCGGAATGCGCACCTCCAGAATACCGTTTTTATAGCTGGCCCTCGCCTGATCGGGTTTTACTTCCACCGGCAGGGGCAGGGTGCGGCTGAAAGTGCCGTAATAGCGTTCGCTGTGGTAGTAACCTTCCTGTCTTTCCTCGGTACCCTTCTTAAACTCCCCTTTAATGTTCAGGGTATTTTCGGTAAGAGTTACCTGCAGGTCGTCCTTGGAAGCTATCCCGGGCAGTTCGGCCGTGGCTACAACCTCCTGGTCGGTCTGGTAAATATCCACCCGGGGACTGACGCCTTCAGGGCCCCAAAAACCCGGCACCCCCCGGAACCAGGGGCTATTAAAAAGCCGGTTCATTTGGTGGCGAAGCTCGTAAAATGGTTCCCAGTGAACAAGGTCCATGGCCGGACACCTCCAAAAGAAAAGTATCTCACTTAGATCTTGTACAGAATAGTTTCAGATATACATTAAGGGTAAATATTCAGTAAAGCCGGTTGGATGCGGCCCAGCACACCTAAATATGACTCTGCTCCCGGTGTTTCAGGTTTAATTGATACATCAGGTTTTGGGAAGAGCTAATATTTCAGTGAGTGCTGGGTCCCCGCTCACTCCAGTGCTCCGCGTAAGATGCGCACCGCGGCTCGTTTCGGGCCGCCCAGCACTCACCGAAAAAGTTATACTGTAAAGCTCTGCACTTACTATTTTGTTACAGCAGGCTTAGAAAGAGCATTATGGCCAGTGAGTGCTGGCTTCTGCGGATTGCCCGCCACTAATCATTCTTTGTTGTTACCTCTTGAAACAATATGTCTTAAAAGGTCTTCTTCCGGGTAGTTCATCATGCGTCCTCGAGAGCCGAGCCGCCCAGCACTCACTGAAAATGCTATACTGGAAAGATTACAACTTACTATCTTGTCACAGCAGGCTTGGAAAGAGCTTTATTGCCAGTGAGTGCTGGGTTCACCGGGTGCTGTTACCGGCGTGTGCTGCGTCGTTCGCTCCGGACAGCGCCGCACCCTTGTCATAACGGTTGTACTGACATATTTACCATTAAGGCGACAGTACCCTGCCGACTTTCAGCAATTCGATCATTTTGGGGGAGGAAAAGCTTCCGTTTGCGACGAAGCCTGTTTAAAGCGGTGATACTTTCTCGGGAGGGGATTATCTTGGCCTGGATGAACCTTGAGCCTGCCCACCGGCAGGCAAAGGAGGAATTTGCCCTGCGGGAGCCGGAAAGCATGGCTTTTAACGCAGCCGTAACTTACCGGCCGGAAACAGCGGAATTCATAGTGCCCTTTCTTGGCTCGTACTATCTGGTAAAATACCCCGGTGGTGAGGTTATAGATGCAGCCGGCGGGGCAGAAGTACCCAAGGAAGTACAGATTACCCTGTTGCATTATCTCGCCAAGGCCAGTCCGGCCCAGGTGGAAGGGCGATTAATTTCCTTCCAGGAATTGCCCGGCGGATTTATTTATATCGGCCCCTTTAACAACCGTGCGGTGCGCCCCCTGGTGGGTATCTTCGGAGGTAAGCCGGAACTTTTGGTGCGGGCTGCGGAAATGTTAGGGGGGAGGCGGGTGGAAATGGGGGACGTGGCTGTGAGTGTACCGGTATTACCAAAAATACCCATAGCCTTTATCCTGTGGCTGGGAGATGAAGAATTTCCTCCCTCGGGGAATGTTCTCTTTGATGCTTCAGCTTCCCGCCACCTGCCTACCGAGGACTACGCCCTTTTGCCCGGTCTTGTTTTGGGGAAAATGAGAAGGCTTGTAGCTGTATGAAAAAAACCGTTAGGAAGGGGATAAAAAGTGTCCGCATTAATCGAAAAGAAGCTGGATTCCCGGGTGGTTTACCGGGGAAAAATCTTAAATCTGCGGGTGGATACGGTGCTCCTGCCCGACGGTCGCACCGGCACCCGGGAAGTGGTGGAATATGCCGGGGCTGTAGCCATCGTGGCCCTGAATGAAAAAAAGGAAGTTTTCCTGGTCCGGCAATACCGTTATCCCGTGGGTAAGGAACTTTTGGAAATACCTGCCGGTAAAATAGAAAATGGGGAGGAACCTTTGCAGTGTGCCCAAAGGGAACTGGCGGAGGAAACCGGGCTAAGGGCGAAACGCTGGCAGCCGCTGTGCAGCTTTTACTCCACCCCGGGATTTACCAGCGAAAAAATGCATTTATTCCTGGCCCGGGATTTGAGCCAGGAAGGCCGGCATCCGGATGAAGACGAATTCGTCCAGGTGGTGAAGGTATCCCTGGACGAAGCCCTGGCCATGCTCTGGCGGGGGGAAATTTGTGACGCCAAGTCCACCGTTGGCTTGCTGACCACATATTACCTTTTAGCCCGGGAAAAGGTTTAAAAAATCGGGCAGTGTAGCTTTGCTGCGGTAGGAGTCAAAAATGATCCTGCCCTTTTCCAGTCTGGCAGTTAAAGGGAAAAGGCTACTTTGCGGGATAGTGGCAGGGTCTGCGGTTACCCCGGCAATGGATAGACGGATCGGCTGGAACTTTAGGGCCGTGATGGTGGCCGTATTGTTGCCCCCTGCTCCGGCATGGACTGTTCCCCGGCAGTTGCCCATGATGATGACACTGCCACCGGCAATCACCTGGGCTCCGGGGTGGACGTTGCCCGCAATTACCACGCTGCCCCGGTGGCGTATCTCCTGGCCCGAGCGTAAAGCGCATTGCACCAGCCGGGCCGGTTCCCCCGGGGAAGCGGCTTTTTCTTGTTCAAACTTTTTTTCAAAGGGCCAGGATATGTCCGGCGAGGGAATTAACCCGTACTGGCGGCAAATGTTTTCCAGTTCGGTACGCTGATAACCAGTGATCGTTTGCCCGTAAACGGTGAAGCGCGCACCCCGGAAAAAGCCCCGGGAAGACTCCATTTTTCGTTTCAAGTGTAATTTGATATCTTCAAACTCCCGGTTGGGATCGAGCAGGATAACCAGGCCTTCCCGGGTACCCTTGATGCTTACCAATTCCCTGGGCACTTTTACCCAACCCCTTTTTGCTTGCTCTAAAGCATATTTCGATTTTTACCGCTACTTTCCTGCTCCCCACGAAAATATTGCCGTCTAATTGTATAAAAAGAAACCCTTTGCGGTAATTTTACATTAGAATTTACCGCGTAAGGGAGTGAAGAAAAACATGGCTATAGTGGAAGTAAGTGTAATGCCCATGGGCACCGATAATCCCAGTATCAGCAGTTATATCAGCCATTGCTACGAGGTGCTAAAGGGGGAGCCGGATCTCAAGCATCAGGTAACACCCATGTCTACCATTATTGAAGGGGAATTGGACCGGGTGCTGGATGCAGTGAAAAAAATGCACCGGACCCCCTTTAACGACGGCGTCATGCGGGTAGTGACGTCCATCACCATCGATGAACGCCGGGATAAAGAGGAATCCTTGGAAGACATGGTTCGAGCCGTGTTGCAGTAACTGACATACTTTGCGAGGGGAGGAAAGGAAGTGCCCGAATGGAGAAAGGACCCGTTGGTGAAACGCTGGGTAGTCATTGCCACCGAAAGAGGCAAACGTCCCTGCGACTTCAAGGTACCGCAAGACGAAAAAAAGGGCGGACGATGTCCCCTGTGTCCGGGACATGAAGGAGATACTCCCCCGGAGGTCCTGGCCTTCCGGGAAAGGAACACATCGCCGGATACCCCAGGCTGGTGGGTAAGGGTGGTTCCGAACAAGTTTCCGGCAGTTCGCATCGAGGCTCAAACCGGTGTGCGCCGTCATGGGGTCTACGAGGTAATGGATGGCCTGGGTGCCCATGAGGTGGTGGTGGAGGCCCCGGATCATGAAGCCTACCTGGATGCTCTGGATGAGCGCCAGCTGGAGGAGGTTATCTGGGCTTGGCAGCAGCGCTCCCTGGATCTCCGCCGGGATAGCCGGCTTAAATACATCCAAATCTTTAAAAACTTTGGCCAGACTGCCGGAGCTTCGCTGGAGCACACCCACTCCCAGATTTTAGCCACGCCCATGGTTCCGGTGGATATACAGGAGGAAATGCGGGGCTTTAAGGATTACGCCTGGTCTACCGGTCGGTGTGTTCTTTGCGATGTACTGGTCCAGGAAGTTTCCGAGCGGCAGCGGGTGGTTGTTGAAACGGATAAATTCATCAGCTTTACCCCCTTTGCTTCCCGGTTTCCCTTTGAAACCTGGATTGTACCCCGGGAACACCAGCATGACTTTGCCAGCATCAGGGAGGAACAGGTTCGCGACCTGGCCCGGGTGTTGCGCAGCACCCTGTTGCGCTTGCGGCAAAGTGTGGGTGGCCAGCCCTTCAATATGGTTCTGCACACCGCCCCGGTAAATGAGCCGGATACGATTCATTACCACTGGCATCTGGAAATCCTACCCCGTCTAACCATAATGGCCGGCTTTGAACTGGGTACGGGTTTTTACATTAACCCCACGCCACCGGAACTGGCGGCGGAGATCCTGCGGGAACAGGAAGTCTCCTGCCCGCCTCCGGTTTATGCCGGGGGAGAAAGGGAGGCAGTACAGTATGTTTGATCGGCCGCTGAAGATTTTGCTTGTTTCATCCGAAGTGGTTCCCTTTGCCAAGACGGGGGGGTTGGCCGATGTAGCCGGTTCCCTGCCCAAAGCCCTGGCTACCGTGGGTAATGATAACCTCGGGAACGATGTGCGGGTAGCCATGCCCCATTACAAGGGAATTGAAAAGGCCACCTACCGCATGGATTTTCCAGTGTTTTTCAACAGCCGGGCTGAGACGGCCATCATCCGGGAGAGTACCATCGAAGCCTGTTACCAGGGGGAGCACCGCATTATCCCGGTGTACCTGGTGGATAATCACCATTACTTCTACCGCGACGGCATGTACATGTTCCCCGACGAGGCCGAACGTTTTACTTTCTTCTGCCGGGCTGTGCTGGAAATGTTGCCGCGCCTCAGCTGGCAACCGGATATCATCCACTGCAATGACTGGCAGACCGGACCCATCCCCTTTTTCCTGAAAGTTCGCTACGCGCAGGATCCGTTTTACAACCGTGTGGCAACGGTTTTTACCATCCACAACCTGCAATATCAGGGCAACTTCCCCAGGGAGACTCTAAAGCTTTTGGGGGTGGGGGAGGAGTATTTTACTCCCGAGTTGCTTGAGTTTTACGGCACGGTCAGCTATATGAAAATGGGCATATTGTATGCCGATGTCATTAACACGGTTAGTAAAACTTATGCAGCCGAGATCCAGCGACCGGAGCTGGGGGAGCGGATGGATGGCCTGCTGCGCAAACGTTCCCACGATCTGTACGGGATAGTTAATGGCATAAATTACCATGAATTTAACCCCAAAACCGATCCCCGTATTCACCGGAACTACGACCAGAACAGCATTGAAAATAAAAAAGAAAACAAATACGCCCTGCAAAAAGAAATGAATCTGCCCGTAAGGGATGTCCCGGTGCTGGGGATGATCTCGCGCCTGGTGGAGCAAAAAGGGCTCGACCTGATTGCCCAGATTGCCGACCGGTTGCTTTCCCATGACGTGCAATTTGTGGTTCTGGGTAGCGGTGACCGGCGCTATGAAGATATGTTCAGGGATATCCACAATCGTTACCCCGAAAAAGCCGGTGTCTACATCGGTTTTAACGCCATTCTGGCCCAGCGCATTTATGCCGGTGCCGACATGTTCTTGATGCCCTCCCGCTTTGAGCCCTGCGGCCTGGGGCAATTGATTGCCATGCGTTACGGGACTATTCCCATTGTCCGGGCAACCGGGGGGCTGGCCGATACTGTCCACGATTACAATCCGGCCACCGGCTCCGGAAATGGTTTCGTCTTTTCAGAATATGAAGGAGAAGCTGTGTACCACGCCATCCAGCGGGCTCTCTCTCTGTACACTGAACAACCGGACGAGTGGAGACAACTGATAAAGAGGGCTATGGAGCTGGACTTTTCTTGGGCCCGTTCCGCAGTTGAATATTTACAACTCTACCAGGAAGCTTTGAGCCGGCATCTGGCCAGGGCAAAAACCGCCTGAACGCACGCAAGGGCCGTCCCCCGGTGGATGGCCTTTGCTTTTTAAGTTTACACCCGGGGGATAAGTTGTTACAATATTAAGAGAAGTTAAACAATTCATTTCTCTTTCCCGCCAGCCAACCAGCTGCTCTGACGCCTCTTAATCTTTCTATTCAGGTCAGGAAGGGCCGGTGGTAACCAGTGAGACATCACTCCCCGAAACTCTCCCATTTTGCGGCGGATCATATTGTCGGCCTGAGTCCCCAAATGCTTGACCTCAAGGAAACCCTGCTCAAGGTAGCTCCCCGCAATTCCAACGTACTCATTACCGGTGAGAGTGGTACCGGGAAAGAGCTGTTTGCCCGGGCACTGCACGCGGCCAGTTTGCGGCGGGCAGGGCCCTTTGTGAAAATAAATTGTGCGGCTATTCCCGATACTCTTATGGAGTCGGAGCTCTTTGGTTATGAAGAAGGAGCGTTTACCGGCTGCCGTAAGGGGGGACAGGTTGGCAAACTGGAACTGGCTCACCGGGGTACGGTCTTTTTAGATGAAGTGGCTGAACTTTCCTGTGCCATGCAAGCCAAACTTTTGCGTTTCCTGCAGGAACGCGAGATCCAGAAACTGGGCAGCCGGCGAACTATTTTCGTTGATGTCCGGGTAGTGGCAGCCACTAATGTTAACCTGGAACAAATGGTTAAATGTAAAAAGTTCCGGGAAGACCTTTTTTATCGTTTAAACGTGATTAATTTACACATTCCCCCCTTAAGGGAACGCAAGGAAGATATCCCCTTGCTGGTGGATACATTTATCCAAAAGTTTAACCGCTCCTTTGGGGCCGGAGTAAGTGGAGTGGCCCCGGAAGTAATGACCGCCTTTCTGCATTATCCATGGCCGGGAAATGTGCGTGAACTGGAGAACTGTTTGGAGCGAGCTTTTAACCTGGTGGATAAAGATAAGGTTATTCAACCGCACCATTTGCCCGCCCACCTGTATGCTCTGGCAGGGGAAAACCGGTTGCCCGGTGAAAAAGGGTTTCCTGGCCAGGTGACGGCAGCATTTAGGCAGGGGAAAACCCTGGCCCAAATTATGGAACAGGTAGAAAAAACCGTTGTTCTGCAGGCCCTGGCCGAGAGTAAAGGAAACAAGGCCAAAGCTGCCCAGTTGCTGGGGATATCCCGCCCGGGCCTGTATAAAAAGTTAGTTAAATACAATTTATTGTAAATTAATAGATACAGTAATCTAAACAGCCGCCCCCATTGCCGCCTTTCACCCTTCCCTGGCTATTACCCTTCCCCCTCCCGGAAAATGCCCGGGGCACCGCCGGTAATAACCCTTGCTCG
The DNA here is from genome assembly GCF_030813795.1 of Desulfofundulus luciae. NCBI lineage: Bacteria > Bacillati > Bacillota > Clostridia > Eubacteriales > Peptococcaceae > Desulfofundulus > Desulfofundulus luciae. The sequence continues at coordinate 12,149 of NZ_JAUSUX010000037.1, forward strand.
TGTTAAGTTTGGTAACACCTCCGGGGTAAATGCAAAGAAGGTGTGCTGTTAGAGCCTTAATTTTGTATTCTCAACCCCATTTTACGGTTATTGGCAGCTAAAAACCCGGCTGGTTGCGGTCAATTTGCTAATGGAATTTGCCGGGTGACAATCAGGCCGGAAAGGGGTGTGGTTTTTTACCGTGCCCGTCACCTTTTTAGGGGGCAACAGGACCAGTGAAAAATCTTCCGGGAGGGGTGAAACGATGGATTTCGACCTCACCAGGGATCAGCAGCTGATCCGGGAGGTGGTGCGGGATTTTGCGCAAAAAGAAATACTTCCCAGGGCAAAAGAGATTGACCGGAGTGGACAGTTCCCTCTGGATATAATAAAAAAGCTTGCCCAAATGGATCTCATGGGGCTGCCCTTTCCCGAGGAATACGGAGGTGCCGGGGGGGACTATGTTAGTTACTGCCTGGCCTTAGAAGAGATCACCCGGGCCTGCGCTTCCACCGGTCTTACCTATGAGGCGCACATTTCCCTTGGCTGCATGCCTATTTATCTCTTTGGTACCCCGGAACAGAAGGAGAAGTACCTGGCTCCTTTGTGCCGGGGAGAATGTCTAGGGGCTTTTGGGCTTACTGAGCCTAATGCGGGCTCGGATGCCGGCAGGACCCAGACCACGGCGGTACTCCAGGGAGATGAATGGGTGATCAACGGCTCCAAATGTTTTATAACCAACGCCAGTTATGCCCGCTTTGTTACCATTACGGCCGTTACCGACCGGACGAAGGGGAAAAAAGGCATCAGCGCCTTTATTGTACCCACCGATGCTCCCGGTTTAACTATTAAAGCCGGTTATGAAAAGTTGGGCATGTCCGGTTCTAACACCACGGAGTTGTTTTTTGACAATGTGAGGATACCCAAAGAAAATCTTTTGGGCCAGTTAAACCAGGGTTTCAAGCACTTTTTGCAGGTGCTTGACGGCGGGCGCATTGCCATTGGGGCCATGGCGGTAGGTATTGCCCAGGCCTGTTTGGATGCCGCCCTGATCTATGCCCAGCAAAGAATCCAATTTGGGCAAAGCATCTCCAAATTTCAGGCCATCTCCTTTAAACTGGCCGATATGGCCACCAACATTGAAGTGGCCCGAAATATGTACCTGAAGGCTGCCTGGTTAAGGGATCAGGGCCGGCCCTGCACCAAGGAAGCGGCCATGATCAAGGTTTTTGCTTCTGAAATGGCCACCCGGGCCGCCCTGGACGCCATTCAAATTCACGGTGGCTACGGCTATATGAAGGAGTTTCCGGTTGAACGCCACCTGCGGGATGCCAAGTTGCTGGAGATTGGGGAAGGTACCTCGGAGATTCAGCGTTTGGTTATTGCCCGGGCCCTGGGGTGTTGATAACCAGGTAAGTGCGTCTATCGGGGGGAGGTAGAGATGGTTCGCAGGATTCGCGAAAAGACTGTACCGCCCGGCGGTCCTCTGACCCGCCGGCAGAAAAAAGCAGCCGGGGAAGCAGTTATCCGGTTGCTCGGCCGGGCTTCCGGGAACATTTCCGAACTGGCCGAACACCTGGGGCTTGATGAGGAATTAATTGATCAGCTGCTCCAGGAACTGGTCCGGGTCGGGCGGGTGCGGCGGAATCCCGATGGAGGGTTTAGCCTTCACGATCCTTTAAGCAAATGGTGGGAAAGCAAAGGGAGTTAAAAATTTTTTTAAGGTGCCCGGACACCGGTTGGGGAAAATAAATTTTTAAGGACTGGAGGTGAATTTAGTTTTTGAGCTGAGCGGGGCTTTTATCTTCCTACCGGGGGTTTCGGGTGCAAGAAACCAACAGGGGGTATGGGGGTACATGGCAGAAGTAAAACCTGAAGAGTTGAAAATGATTAAGGAAAGCAAACTTTACTATCCGGATCCCGAAAAAGTAAAAAAGTCAGTTCTGGGCAGTGTGGACGCCTTTAATGCCCTGCTCCGCAGATCATGGGAGGATCCCGAAGGTTTTTGGGCTGATGTGGCCAGCGAGCTCTACTGGATCAAGCCCTGGGAAAAGGTCATGGAAGGTAAAATGCCTTATTTTAAGTTTTTTGTGGGTGGTGTAACCAACCCCTGCTACAACCTCATCGACCGGCATTTGGAGCAGGGTGCCGACAACAAGCTGGCCCTGATCTGGGAAGGGGAAAACTACCAGACCAAATTCTATACCTACCGGATGCTCTATAGCGAAGTATGTAAATTTGCCAATGTTTTAAAGGGTTTTGGGTTGCAAAAAGGGGATCGGGTGGCTATTTTCCTGCCCAACCTGGCCGAAACGGTTATAGCCGTACTGGCCTGCTACCGCCTGGGGGTGCTGTTTAATACCATTTTCTCCGGTTTTTCCGTGCGTGCCCTGCGGGACCGGCTCATCAATTATGAACCCCAGGTAATTGTCACCGCCGACGGTGGTTACCGTCGCGGGCGGGAAGTTCCTTTAAAGCCCAAGGTGGACGAGGCAATCAATGGTATGGAAAGCATCAAGGCCGTGGTGGTGGTCAAGCGCACCGGTTCCGAGATTATCATGAAAAAAGGGCGGGACTACTGGTGGCATGAATTAATGGCCAAAGCCCGCCTGGAATGCCCGCCGGAACCCATGGAGGCCAATGAACCGGGACTGGTGTTTTACACCAGCGGCACCACCGGCAAACCTAAAGGTATTGTTCATTCCAGCGTGGCCTTCGTGGTAAACAATTATATTTACGCCAAGTTCCACATGGACCATCACCCCAACGATATGTTCTGGTGTACGGCCGACATCGGCTGGCTGACCATGCATATCTGGGGAATTGTGGGCGCCCTGTCCAACGGGGTGACTACCATATTTTACGAAGGGGCTCTGGATTACCCGCGACAAGACCGGTTCTACCAGATCATTGACAAGTACCGGGTGAATAAGCTTTTTACCGCACCTACCGCCATCCGGATGCTCATGCGGTACGGGGAAAGCTGGATGGAACCTTACGATATTTCGTGCCTGGATGTTCTCTCCCTGGTGGGAGAGCCGTTTAACCCGGAAGCCTGGCACTGGGCCTATGAAAAGCTGGGCCAAAAGCGCATGTACATCAATAATACCTGGGGCCAGACGGAAACCGCCGGTTGTCCTCTGGCCGGAGCAGCCTGGGTAACCCCCATGAAACCCGGTTCCTGTGGCATCCAGTTCCTGGGTGCCCGGCTGGATGTGTTGGATGAAGATGGTAAACCCGTGCCCCCTGAAACGCCCGGCAACCTCATCATCACCCGGCCCATTCCCATGATGGTTCGGACCATTTGGAGGGAGCCGGAAAGATACATCCGGGAGTACTTCAGCCAGGTAGAAGGCTGTTATTTTACCAATGATGCCGCTATCAAGGATAGTGACGGCCACTTCTGGGTTACCGGCCGGATTGACGACGTTTTTAACGTGGCCGGTCACCGCCTTTCCACCATGGAGATGGAGAGTGCCATTATTGAGTGCGAGGGGGTAGCCGAAGCGGCGGTGATTGGTGCTCCAGATCCCATTAAAGGATTAATCCCCGTGGCCTTTGTCACCCTCCGGCAGGGTTATGAACCCGGTCCCGAAATGGAACAGGCCATTAAAGATAAGGTGGTTGAAAACATTGGTAAAATTGCCACTCCCGGTGCCATTTACTTCACCCCGGTAATGCCCAAAACTCCCAGCGGCAAGATCATGCGCCGGCTGCTCAAGGAAATTGTCGTCGGTGGGGAAATAAAGGGGGATATCACGGGTCTTGAAGATATTGGCGCTGTGGAGCAGGTTAAGGCCATAGTGGCGGCCAAAACGGCACAGGGGTAAATCTTTTTCTTTGGATACGCTCAAAAACATGTCTATTAAAATTTACACACGATAGCTCGTTTTGGGGGTATAGCCCACGAATTTTGCGGCTATACGTTCAAAAATTTTGACCCGTGGGTCCTTTGGATACCGGTTTCCTTTTGCCAGTTAACCAAACTATTTAGGTAAAAATCAGAATTTAGGCTTAATTTTTGCATGGTGGAATTTTCGGCAATCGGCGGGAGGGGGTGACAGGGGCCTAAGAGCGACCTTACGGGCTGGTATGGTTTTGGAGCAAATGCAACGACACAATCCCTCAAGAGGGTACGGTCGCGGGATTGGCGCTGGCAGTCCCGCGACCGGTTCAATTGAAAACGGGGGTACCCCGGTACGAGGCCGGTAATCCATTAAAGGAGGAAGCAAAGTTGAGCCAGCACAACATGGTGGATTATGATAAAACCTATGCGGAATTTAAATGGGAAAAGCCCGGATATTTTAACTTTGCCCGGGATGTCATTGATAAGTGGGCCCAGGATCCCTGCAAACTGGCCATGCTGTGGGTTGACGATGAGGGCAACGAGGTGCGTAAGACTTTTTTTGACTTTTCCAGGGCTTCCAAACGGGCGGCCAACGTCCTCCGGGAACAGGGGGTAAAGCAGGGCGATGTGGTGGTGGTCATCCTGCCCCGTTTGATCGAGTGGTGGGAGATCAACCTGGCCTGCCTGCGCCTGGGTGCGGTAATTAGCCCCGGCACCACCCAGCTTACCGCCAAGGACATCAAGTACCGTCTGGAGACGGCGGAAGCGGTTTGTGTCATCACCGACAACGATAATGCTCCCAAGGTAGACGAGGTTGTTGGAGAATGCCCCACGGTAAAGTCCCGCATTATCGTTGGTGAGCCCCGGCAGGGCTGGCTGGATTATAGGGAAGCCGTGGCCGGGGCCAGCGACGACTTTACCACGGTAAATACCAGGAGTGATGATAACGCCATTTTGTACTTCACCTCGGGAACTACGGGCTATCCAAAGATGACGGTGCATACCCATGCCAGCTACCCCATTGGGCATATCGTTACTGGAAAATACTGGCTGGACCTGCGCCCGGATGACCTGCACTGGAATTTAAGCGATACGGGTTGGGCCAAGGCGGCCTGGAGCAGCTTTTACGGTCCCTGGAATATGGGAGCGGCCATATTTGTTCACCATACCTCCCGTTTCAGCCCCAAGAAAACCCTGGAGCTACTGCAGAAATATCCCATCACCACCCTTTGCGGAGCGCCGACCAACTACCGGATGATTGTGCTGGAAGATTTGAGCCAGTACAAGTTCCCCACCCTGCGCCACTGTGTGGGTGCCGGTGAGCCCCTGAACCCGGAGGTCATTGAAATCTGGAAAGAAGCTACCGGTTTGATCATCCGTGATGGTTACGGCCAGACCGAAACGGTGCTGCTGTGTGGCAGCTTCCCCTGCATTGAGCCCCGTTTCGGCTCCATGGGTAAACCGTCCCCCGGCTTTGACGTCCAGGTTATTGACGAGGAAGGCAATATCCTGCCGCCCAACACTGAAGGAGATGTGGCCGTAAGGGTAAAACCGGAACGTCCGGTGGGGCTCTTCAAGGAGTACTGGAGGAATCCCGAAAAAACGGCCAGTGTATACCGTGGTGACTGGTACCTCACCGGTGACCGGGCATACAGGGACGAGGATGGCTACTTCTGGTTTGTGGGACGCGCCGATGACGTAATCCTGGCCGCAGGTTATCGCATTGGTCCCTTTGAAGTGGAAAGCGCCCTTTTGGAACACCCGGCGGTGGTCGAATCGGCCGTGGTATCCAGCCCGGACGAGATTCGCGGCGAGGTTGTGAAGGCCTTTGTGGTACTGGCACCGGGTTATCAGCCCTCCGATGATCTGGTAAAAGAACTGCAGGAGCATGTAAAGAAGATTACCGCACCCTACAAGTACCCGCGTAAGGTTGAATTTGTGGAATCACTGCCTAAAACCATAAGCGGTAAAATTAGGCGGGTGGAGCTGCGGGAACGGGAGTGGGCCGGTAAGCGCAGGTAATTACGGGAAAGTAAAGGCCGGGGAGAAATGCCCGGCCTTTATTCATGTGCGCCCGGCATGGGCGTTAACTTGGTGGTGAAAGTCCACTGCAGGCGAGGCAGCACGAGTCTGCTAGCCAAAGGCAAGGGTGTCCATC
>NZ_JAUSUX010000038.1 GCF_030813795.1 Desulfofundulus luciae
CAAGTCCTTAAGCGAACTGGAAGCCATTCAGCAGGCCCAGATGGCCCGGGTGCTTACTGAGGCCTACCTGCAGGGCGGTTTGCTGGCCCTGGTGGATCTGCAGCAGCTGTTCTTACGCTCATGCCAGACTTTTTCGCGGCTTTTGCGGCAGTTCATGGTGGATCACCAGATGGTTTTACCCACCCCGGGAACGATACTGGATGCCGGCAGCGCCATGACCCACAAGGATATCATTATCGGCTTCTACCTGAAAGGGTATTTCAGCCATGACATTGCCCGGATCACCCGGCACAGCCCGGAGGCGGTGGACAGGTACATCGACGACTTTGAGCGGGTTTTAATTTTGCACTCTTACGGCCTCCCGCTGGAATTGATGGCCCGGGTGGTCAAACGGGGGCCGACGCTGGTGGCGGAGTATCTGAACATCATTGCTGAACATTTCCCCGACCGGGAAGCTGTCAAGTTTCATTTAAGGCTGAAAGGGGTCAAAATTTAGCCTTACGGGCTATACCGGTTATCTGAACTTTAACACCCAATCCCAACAAAACCCCGGAAAATCAAGGCTTCCGGGACATAACGAGTTGGCGTGCCACAACATTTTCCCTTATTGTGGTAGATTTGCTAATTAATGATTATCACATGATTTGGAACTCCTATTCCCAATGCTTTAAAAGCTTGAAAAGCATTTCCTGGTAATTCAGTTCGGCACAAGTATCTTATGCCTTCCAGGGTTAACTCGACGGCTTTTAGATTTTTTAAATCTCTCATGAGATACAAGTATTCAACCTGGCTGCCGGCCAGCTTTAGATACCGGTAAAAAGCCGATTCCAACACCAGCGCCAGAAAACAAACCATGACATGTGCCCTTACCCTGCGGTCTTTCCAGTGGTAGATTGGCCTTAAATCAAGGGTGGATTTTAATTCCCGGAAGGCCCTTTCCACCCGCCAGAGTTCTTTGTATGCCAGGGCTGCCTCTGCGGTGTCCAGCTGGGAGTTGGTCCTGAGAACATACTTCCCGTCATAACGGGCATCTTCTTCCAGAGCCTTCTGATCCACGGCAACATTGGCGCCTGATATTTTCAGAAACCTGCTGTAGCCACTGTTTGACAGCATTGATTTAAGACCTTTTTCGTTGAGCTGTTTTTCCAATTTCTTGACAATCTCTTCCCGGGCTTTTCGGTCGTGTTCAGCCTCCATTGGGTTATAGCAGATAATGTAACGATTGGCATCATGCCAGACTTCTTTTACTTTCAAGTTCTCGGCTACTTCTTTATAACGGCCGCCCGTTTTCAACACTTCCGCAACCGCCTGCATCCGGCGCATTTTTACGCCGACGATATATTCGATATGTTCTTTATCCAGCTCATCCAGAAGTGTTGGGCTAACCATTCCCCGGTCGGCTACGAAGATTACCCGCCGGAGTAGAAACCGTGTTCGGGTATCATGGATGGCCTTCTTGAAGGTCTCGATGTCGGCAGTATTACCGGGAAAAACCTGGTGAGCCACCGGTATTCCTTCCCGGGTCATAAGCACACCCACAATAATCTGCACCCGGTCGGAGCGGTGGTCTTTGGAATACCCGTATTCCGCCAGACCTTCGGGACCATTTCCAGTGAAGTAGGTGGAGGTGGTGTCCCAGAAAACCAGATCCAGTTCCAGGTTAAATAGATTTTTCGTTTGCTCAAATAACTCCAGTTCAATGGTTTCCTTATGTAAGATGAGAAAATCCAGTGCCCGGTAAAAATGGTGTAACTCCAGTTCCTTAAAGGCGGGCCGGTAGATCTCGTTGACCCATTCGTTGACCGCCCGCTTGGACAATGGGTCACTGATACGGTTTAGGACCATGGCGTATATGGCTTCATCAAGAGGGCTGGTTATTTCTGTTTTATCAAGAAGGTTTTTGATAATGGCAGCCAGCCCCAGCTTTTCCCACAGGTGCCGGAAGATCAGCTCGGTACCCCATTCTTTTGCCTCTAAAACCATGAGCCTGGCGGCTTCAGCTTGAACCCACCTCTTTTTGGAGAATTTAGCCAGGCTTTCAATTAAACGGTCGAGGCTACCCGACTGGGCATCTTCAATGCGGCCCAGGTTAGCAACAACTCTCTGGCGTACTTTACCGTTTTCGCGAACACCTTCAACTATTTGCAAGTACGTCCTTTTAGTGCCATCTTTATTGGCGAAGGTTTTTGTCCTGACAAACATAGCATAATCATTATAACATGGCAATATTGGATATTCAAAGACAGCAAATGGTATACGTGGCACAACATTTTTTGATATTCCCAATATACATCCTTGATTTTACTGGGTTTTTAAGAGTTGATGGAGCCTAAAACCGGCTTTTACTGTCAAAGTTGAGCCAAACAACCTGACCCCGGAGAGGAAGAATAAGTAGTAAGTAAAAGCCCTGGGTGAATGGCCCAGGGCTTCCCTGTTTATCCCGGCTGTACTGCTCCCGTTTCTTAGTCCGGCCAATAACAGGTCCAAATACAAAGAAGAATAGATCCTGCGGACCGGAGTTCAGGTTTCCTTTTGCCGGCTCCGCCGGTAGACCAGGCCCGAAGCCACGGCCACCAGTTCCCCCCGCTGGTTCTCCACGGTGATCCGGTACAGCCCCGTATGGCGGGTTAAATTTTCCTCCCGGGCGGTGGCCACCAGTTCATCCCCGGGAGCACTTTTCTTTAAATAGCTGATGTTCATATTTATACCCACGGCGGGCACGCCCCGGGAATTACTGGCGGTACCAAAGGCCACATCGGCCACGGTAAAAATGACCCCGCCGTGGGTAATGCCGTGGATATTGGTCATCTGCTCCGTCACCTTCAGCCTGACCCGGGAATAACCGGGCTTAAGCTCCACTATTTCTACCCCCAGCAACCTGGGGAAAGGATCATTTAAAAGCCACTCTTTTAACTCCTCGGACAGGGTGACATGCTCATCACTCATCCTATCTCCCCCGTTTTTGTTTTCAGTTTCCCCAGGGGAGGCATATTTTCCTGCCGTCAAAAAGAAAAGCCCCGGTGACCGGGATACCTTAATTTTTCAACGCTGTTTGCCAGGGGAACCCACCCGTTGATTTCCATGAACAAGTGTGCTAAAAAGCCAAGTACTTGAAGGAACGAATTTTTTAATTTTGTTTTAAAAGAAACCTTATTTTTTCCGAAATGTCTGGTTTTATAGTCCAATTATTGTAGTGAAGGTCCCAAAACATGGTTAAACTATTAATTATTTCTCTGCCCTCCTTACCATATTTTTCAAGTAGGCTAAAGCAGGGATCCGGTCCCAGTAAACCCATTAAGTATATTAACCACTTTCGTTGCTCACTATTTGCCTTTTTGAACACAAACTCTATAATCTGAGAAATATAACTAACCCCATGAAGCATTAAAATAGTTATTATTGCGGCAGACCTTCGAATATTTGTCCCGATCGCATTCAATATCACTTCGAGATTGTCATTGTTTGTTAGCCTAGAACATGCAATTATTGCGTGCAAAGCAACATCTAATACTTCATCATCAATGTAAGTAATCAAACGATCTATTATGTCTCTATACTGGTACGCCAAGCCCCAAATTGCTGCAGCCCGTAGCTCACCAGAGCAACCTTTGTTATCAGCTATGGAAAATAACAACCTTTTTGCCCTAGGATCATTAAGTTCACCAAGTAACAAAACGGCTTCCATTTGTAAGGAAAGATTATTATGTTGGTTAATCAATTCCTGTAATATTTTCCATCCAGAAGAACAATTAAGGCGCGCTAAGGAACCAGCAGCTTCAAGTCTTATTAACTCGTCTGGATAACTGTGTGCTATGTCAATTAGCAAAGGAATCGATTCTTTAGAGTCCTCTATCAAAAAACCTAGCGCCTTAACAGCGCAATAAACAGTTTCACGATTGTCAGAGCTTAAATCCGAGAGAAAATTGTACCTGCAATCTCTTGCGGGGCAATATCCTTCCTGTTTTAAAGGGATTACCGAAGCAATTATAGAAGCATTTGCTTTTATTAAATCACCGGTTTTAACATGTACATAATAATTCTTACGAATTTTATAGGTATAGCGACGTCCATTAGCTTTCATACATCGAACCATATGTTGCCCTGCATCAATAACTTTTGCATCAAAAGATGGAATGCTAGACGGCCAAGTGCGATCTCTCTCAGCTCCTTCATCTGCACTTTTAGGTTTTCCTAAAACAGATTTATTTATTGCTCCTCTTAGATCTCCAATTGTATATAGGTTAACAATATCAGAAGCTACCCATTCATCATCTGCATTTTTATAACAGTAAACAAATGCTACCAAATCGTTATCTCTTAAAGCGAAATCCCACTGCCTATCGGGTTTGGACGGCGAATCAGACATAGTAATAGCTAACTTTGACTTAGCTCGAGACTCAACTCTCTGTCCGCACCTTAAGCATAGCAAGTCTGGAATCCTAAGACGTTTAACCTTAGTTGTCCAGATTTTGTTGCGTGTTGAATACCGTTCAAGTTCAATAATTTTATGTCCACGATTAGTTAGAAACTCAATTACCCTTTGCGTTCCAACAGATCCCATAGTTACTTTCTCTAAAAAGCTATAATCGGACTTGAAGGACATATAAACCACATTCCTTTACTTGCATACACTTTATGCTATGGCAATAAATCTTTTGGTCTAACCCCAAGAGCTCGTGAGATCTTTTGTATATTGATTATGGATATATTTCGTTCACCTCTTTCAATTGAACTTATATAAGTTCGATGGAGACCACTTTTGAAGGCAAGCTCTTCCTGCGACATACCCAATGCTAACCGAATTTCTTTAATTCGCATGCCAACAGCAACTTTAATATCATCGGTCATAATTACACTTCCATCCTTACATCTTCAAAACCTCAATGTTGAATTAGTGTTATCCATCACAATTTTAGGTGTTTTGGGTTTATAGAAAATACGGTAACCCGAGCGTGATTAACAACCTCGGTCTCCACCGTGGTACGAAGCGAGACGCGCCAACTGGCTTAACCATCTCATTCAAATATTTCTTTAAGTTCAATTCCATATATTAACATGATCTTTTTAGTTAGTGGATGCGGAAGTAAAACGTAAAATTGTATCACTTGACAAGAATATATCTACGTGTATATAATAAGTCTACAGACTATGAGTAACATTTGACTTCTTATTAGCGGGTAATATATGTCTTTATCCCAAAGAGCTTTCAGCCGATGCCGGCTACTTTTTAGTGAATGTCTTAAAAACCACAACCTGTGTATAAAGACAGAATCCCAGTGACTGCTCCGCGGACGGGAATTGTTTCGCAGGGGTAGCTGTTTTTGTGCCTTGCTTACAATATTAAGCTGTTTGGAAATAAAGAGAAGGTAATATGGTCTTTCAACTAAACCTGGTTCCCTGATTCGTTACAAGGAATCATTGCTGCACATGAACAATTGGTATAAATTGGTTTCCATCTAGATATGGTTTCTCTAGCTTCTAGGTAGGCTGCTAGCTTTACGAAAGGAGTTTTGATCTATTATGAACCATCTTCCAGCTTATACAACTGATTTTGGTGAGATGTATTGTGGGGACGCCATGGAACTATTTGATATATTAGATGATGGATCTGTAAATTTGGCCATTACTTCACCCCCCTTCGCTCTACTACGAAAAAAAGACTATGGTAATAAGGACCAAGACGAATATGTCGACTGGTTGGCTGAGTTTGCCCTTAAGCTCAAACCAAAACTCGCAAATGATGGTAGCTTTGTATTGGATTTAGGAGGAGCCTACAAGAAGGGGCTACCTGTCAGATCTTTATATAATTACAAAGTGATGATAAAACTTTGCGAGGAAATTGGCTACTATTTAGCCGAAGAATTCTTTTGGTTTAATCCATCTAAGTTACCCTCACCAATTGAATGGGTAAATAAGCGGAAGATTCGAGTAAAAGATGCTGTAAATACTGTATGGTGGTTTTCAAAAACCGAATACCCCAAAGCAAACGTAACCAATGTTTTAGTTCCATACTCAGAGAGGATGAAAAAACTACTTAAAGATCAAAACAAATATTATAGCCCTAAAGAACGCCCTTCCGGACATGATATTTCTTTAGCTTTTGGAATAGATAATGGCGGAGCTATACCATCAAATTTACTTCAAATACCAAATACTGAAAGCAATTCTAAATATCTAAGATGCTGTAAACTCCTTAATATAAAAGGGCACCCTGCACGCTTTCCTAAAGGGTTACCAGAGTTTTTTATAAAGTTTTTAACTGAACCTGGAGATCTTGTCTTGGACTTCTTTGCTGGTTCTAATACTACTGGTCAGGCAGCGGAAGAGTTAGGTCGAAGATGGATTTCCTTTGAAATAGAACCGCATTATGTTGCTACCTCAAGCTTTAGATTTTTGCCAGACATTGAAAAAGCCGCTGAAATTTACACAAGCCTACTCAATGGTACTAGGAACCTCAACCTGTCAGTGACTACTCAATGGATGTCGCTGTTTAGTAAAAGAATGTAAAATATTGTGCTTCTAACATTTTCATAAATTACAATTATATGGAAAGGTGGTCATATAACCAATATTTTATTTTTATACTTTATAGTTATGTGGCCTTTCTCATATGAAGCAGCTCGAGGGCTTTCTTCTGACCCTCACTTGTGAGGATCCATACACCCTTAATTGAATTATCAATAGCTCCTTTTTGAACCAGATCTTGCTTTGCACATCTTACGCGATTTTGCCACTTATATGTAGAACCATAAACTTTATAATACAGAGCCGCCTCACTCAATTCAGGAAAATGGGTAGCAACTTTTCCATATATTTCTTTAGGTTTTGCTACTCCCCCAGCTTTGTATAACTCAACTAAAAGAGCTTTTATGATTTGTCCTTGCCTTGGATACCACATATTACCATATTCTCTCCTTTCCTCATTTTTTATAGATATTTTGCCCAAACTTACTAAAATATACACCTAGTATCAGCAGAAGCTTTCCGCTAGCTATAGTCAGTCCCTTGCACTCAAGAAATTTTGCAAATAAAAATTGAACATTAGAAACACAGCACTGAAAATAGAAAGCATTCCAGAAACCTCAAATAATTCTTCTATGAATTGCTCTATTAGTTGAATATCAATACCAAACCCTTCATAATTAAATGAGTCCATAAGAATTGCTATTATTGCAAAACAAAGCCCTCCTACAAACCAGCAGTAAGCCGACCTTCTTTCACTAAACAAGCGAATTAATTTTATGCTAAATAAGAGACCTAAAATTAAAATAATTAATAGGACAAAATCTCCATCTCTCGTCCAAAAAAATAATGGCATTTTTATATTATGTGGCACAAGAAAAAACATCGCGCACCATTTCATGTATCTCAAATTCTTCATCAATAGTTAAATAAAGAAATCCTAAACAAAATAGCAACCAATTTCTTTTTTTGCATCCTCTAAACTCAGAATGCTGTTCAGTAAATATTTTGTCAACCAGATATCGGCTTGTGATTCATCTTCCTCTAAATAGCTCCTGTAAAGAACAACATAGTTCTCTATGACCGTTTCATCAAGACTAATACCCTGGATAGCCAATCTGCGAGCAGTATCTTTATCACCTGCCTCAAGGTAGTAGCTTGCTATCTCAGCAAGTAAGGCGGCGTCTTTTATATCTTCAATTTTTAAATCTTTTAGAGCGTTAAACCCCTTTTCTTTGTTACCAACTTTCAAGTAAGCCTGGGCTGCAATCAGTCTAACTTTGGGACTGGCTTTTACATCGTTTGCCAATTTCTCGTATTGTTCAATGATTTCATCAAATTTGCCCATCTTATATAATCCATAAATTTTTATAATTTGACCCGGAATGTACAGTCCTTGTTGTACGAACTGATCACCGAGGGCCACAAACTCCGTCCAGCGGTTGGAGTAGATCTCTACCAGCAGTTTATAGGATACTGACTGATTAGGCTCTATAGTCAGTGACTTGTTTATAGCTTCCAGTGCTTTTTGACTATACCCGCTTTTCAAATACATTTCCGCCAACAGAGCCTGGCTTTTGTATTGTTCAGCATTTGACAATACTGCTCTCTCTAGTAAGGCCACTGCTTCATTTTGCCTGTTCATAATAATTAGAAGTTTGGCATAAGCCTGGTATGCAGGAAGATACTTTGCGTCCAAGGAAATTATCTCCTTATATATGGCTTCCGCCTGGTCTTTTTTATTCAAATCAATCATCAAACCAGCTAGAGCCAGTTTTAACGGCTTAGCGTCAGGAACTTGTTTTAAGCCGTTCTGCAGGGCCTGTTCCGCCTGGTCCATTTTCCCCTGCATCGAGTAGGCAATGCTCATGCCTTTGTAGGCGAGGACGTTTTTCCGGTCGATTTTTATTACTTCCTGGTAAGCCAGGACAGCTTCCTCAAATTTATTTTCGCTAAGGTATTTTACAGCCAATTCAAGTTGCTTGCTTATTTTAGCATTGGCTCCACTCTGGCCGCAGCCTGTGAAAAGCGCGGCAATAATTATGATTAAGGTAGCCATAAAAGGAAATTTTCTAAGCTTGTTCAATAAAATCACTCCTGATTGCTAATGATTATTAAGGCAGTATAAAAAGCCTGGGCAAAGAAAGTTAAAAGTAATTAAACCATCAGAACTATTTTCTACAACTTCAATACTGCCAAGAAATATAGCTTTAGGTAAACTAATAAACATATGCAACCAGCCACTTGCCATTAATGTTTATAAGTTCAATCGTGCAAAGATGACCACTCGCACCTGATACTTCCACCATAGCTTCCTTATTAGTTCTCCTGATAACTTTATAATTAAAATTTCTGTCCTTGGTCATGCTAAGTCCAAGTACCATTACACCACTGTTCCATGCTTGAGCAACATCATCACCGGCACATAACCTTGTAACGCTTTTATCTCCCTTAATAACACCTTCGACAAAAGCTTTTGCCACAGTCTCAGGAGATGAAGTCAACAGGAAACCGCCTTTCCCCAGTGATAAATACAAAGCTATCCCAATTATCAACACCAACACAGAAGCAACAATTATTTTTACATGGGATTCAGTTAATTTTTGTCTTTGGGATTTACTGACCTGACTTAAGTTCAGAGGTTTTCCACAATTTCCACAAAATTTGGTTCCTGATTCTATTTTTGTACCGCATTCAGGGCAATAGAACATTTCTTATCCTCCTCGTATAAAATAAAATTTACCTAACTTGAGAGCTGCTAAGCCTTATAGCTGTAATGTTTACAGCCATTTAAAAAAGTCTCAAAATTGCCCTTTGGCAATGTTTACAGCTCAGGGTTTTCCCAGCTTAATGCTTTTACATGGCATAGGGGAAGTACACTCCTCCTTGTTGCACCTTAGGTGACTGACGCTACAGGGAAAAAGAAAATAATAGGTATAAACTCTAGAATCGCACTGATTATTTAGCAGTCACCCCCCCCCGGATTAGCTATATTCTCAGCCTGTAGACCCACCCCCTTTCAAACTATTTTTTTACCGTTTCGGATTACCCAGTAAATCTTTAATTCTTCTTCACCAACAATTTGCCACTTGCCATTTATATTTTTCAATTTAAGCTGCTGTAGCACTTCCCCTGAAAATGTTTCTCTTCCTTTTGCATCCCATTTTTTGTTAAATACAGCATAAGCAATGCCGTTATTTTCTATATTTATTTGCAGATCAGAAATACTCATATCAATTACATCAAATTTAGCCATTGTTTCTTCCTTGTCCTTGTAAACATCGACCTTTGATAAGTTAGGCGACGTATAATACAATTCCAAAACATCAGCATAGAAATCCATGTGTCTAATAAGGTTTTTTTCCCTGATAGTGTTGACCCAATTATATACAATGTCACTTATTTCCTGTTTTTTCTTATCAAGGTCATCATTTAACCCTATTTCCGGCAGCTCAGTCTCTGACTTAACCTCAATCATTATCGGCAATGACTTGCCTGTATTACCGCAGCGGTCCCGGGCCACTGCACAAAAGGTGTATTTTCCCTCCTTACTCGTTTCCCATTGATAAATCAGGGTATTGGAGTTTTCCGTAGCCTTAGTTGGAACCCCATTGATTAAAAGGTCAATTTTCTTGATTACGCGATTATCCCTGGCCTTGATTTCAATTAATTCCTGGACAGGTTCACCGGAGGAACTCAGGGTCAGCACTTTGTTCCAGGCAGGGGCAGATATACTCACCTCGGGAGGTTGCTTATCGAGCACATAACCCTGCAGGTAAGCATAAGCGGCGGCACTAATGACAGTAACGATTACAAATAGTGGGATCAGCCATAAAATTATTCTTCGCCGAGCGGAAGGTTTTGGCGATAGTTCGACAGGCCTGACTATTTTGGGGATCTCTTCTAAATATGAAAGGGTAGAAGTATCGCCAGGCTCACCCATTTGGCGGCCACATTTACGGCAAAATTTTTTCCCTGCTTGCATCAAGGTCCCGCAATAGGGGCAGGTAACTTCAACAGGCTCCATTGTAACAGTTTCCTCTGGAGCAGCGAAAGAATCTTCACCCAGATAAGTCTCATTATCCGAATAAGCCTCTAAGGAAAAACCGCATTTTCCGCAAAACCTGGCTCCCTGTCCGGCAAGTGCTCCGCAGTTTGGACATGCTTTAGCGCCAGCTGATAATAGAGAGGCGCCACAGTGAGGACAAAACCTGGCTTTGGATTTGTCTACTTCTTTTTTGCATTCCGGGCAAAGGATCACCAAGCAATCCTCCCTTTTTAAATATTCCCCTGGCGAAAAATTTTCGGGCCATTTTTTAAGATAAGCATTATGATCCAGATAATATGCCTTCTACTGGAGGGCATAGAGGTAGCCGTCTTCACTCACGGCGTAGATCGTGCCACCAGCTATAGCCAGGGGGTAAAGCGCGCTGTCTCCCGTTTTAAACCGCCACTTTTCCTGGCCAGTTTTACTGTCCAGGGCATAGAAGTAGCCGTCAGCACAACCGAAGTAGACCGTGCCGCCGGCTATGGCCGGGGAGGCTTCCACACTGCCTTCTGCTTTAAACCGCCACTTTTCCTGGCCGGTTTTGCTGTCCAGGGCAATAAGGCGGCAGCCGTCTCCAGTGCCGAAGTAAACCGTATCACCGGATATGACCGGTAAAGAAACCACCCCGCCTTCTGTTTTAAACCGCCACTTCACCTTGGGAGGTTGCTCGATCCCCCTGGAAGAAAAAACGCCGGTACGGTGCGGATTGCCTTGAAACATTGCCGCACTGGCGTCCGCCCAGGCAGCCGCCCACTTCCCGTTGTTTTTCTCCAATCCAATAGTACAGATGCAGTCGCCATCCTCTGTTACCAGTTCCACATCAACTTTTTGTTTATCGTGTTCCACCACCTTATAAGCAAACGTTGTATCCTCGGCCATGGTTAACCCGGCGTTGATTGCCTCCGTGATAAACTCGCTGTCATTTGCGCATAATTTTGCAGCTTTTTCCGGATTATTCTCCTTAACGCTGGCCACCAGTGATTTTGCCAGTGCCTCAGGGTTATTTTTCCGGCCCTGCCAAACAGCGAAGGCAACAACAGCCACCGCCACTACCAGCACCAGGGCAATGACCACCGCAAAGGGGAAACCCTTTCTTCCCGGCAGAGCGGCAGCCGGCAGGGCATCCAAAGCCTTTCCGCAGCTTCCGCAAAACTTTGCGCCGTCCTCGTTTTTTGCGCCGCATTCCGGGCAATAAGCCATTTTTCAACCCTCCCGTTTTAATGTTTCGTTAATACCTGTTAAAAGCTGGATAAACGTGCCCGGGGCCGGCCAGTTATATTTTACGATCAACCAGTTTCTTTAAAGTTCTACTTGTTTTGCCCACGGGCACATCATCCAGGTAATGACCACTCGCTTTCCAGGTTTAACTTATCCTGGTCCCGCAATTGGAACAGAATTCATCTCCTGGTTCGACAGAAGAATTGCAGGCGGGGCAAATTCTCAAGGCAGCATCTTCAGGTGCAACAGCAGCACCGCAATTAACGCAAAATTTTGTCCCGGGATTGAGTTTGGCGCCGCATTGGCGGCAGGTGATAGGGCTAACTTCCTGCCGGACCAGCTCTTTTCCGCAGTGACTGCAGAACTTCGCATCCGGCACCCGGTTGCCGCAGCTGGAACATACAACAGTATCACCTGCTGCTGCGGCTTGCCTTTCCCCCATGAACAGGTCCGCAATTTTCCCCGAGCTCGTAAAAAGCAGGGCTGTTATCCTGTAGACAGGCAGGATGGCTATTAAAAGGAAAAGGACCGGGTAAAGCCAGGTCAGTTCGATTTTAGCTAAAAAAGGCACTAACAACCCGTCAAAAGCGCTATAGGCAATGATAATTGCAATAAGTATGAACAGGGTATTTAATAATTGAGTTGCTTCAGGATAAGCTGGAAGAATTCTTGCCGTCCGAACAGCGATATCCTGCCCGAACACTAAAACCATCCCGATGATTATAATTGATATGATCGCGGAAGCAATACCGGCAATAGAAATGTGTTCAAATACAGTAGCATCCATTGAAGGAAGTTTAACAACAATAGCTTTAATTATGATTAAAATTATTAAAGTAATAAAAAAGCCAACTAATCTCCGCATTAGATTTAAAACTTCAACCCTGTTAACTTCTTTCTTGTTCATTTCGATATATTCCTCCTTAACTTACTTCTTAACCTTATGACCACAGTATGGGCAATGCCGGTAGTCCGATTCGAGCTTCAAGCCACAACCGGGGCAACACCCCATAAAAACCTTTCTAAAGATGAATACCGCTATTCCAACTACAACGGACATCCCTCCCATGAAAATGATCAGTCCCAGGTAGGGCAGGGCTTTTTTCTCCCTTTCCCTGCCGGAGGCGATAAAATCGTAGGCCAGCCTCTTTTCCGGCACCTCCCTTCCATAGGCAATTGCCGTCCACTCTCCTGGTCTAGGATTTTCTACAATTATGTAGAACGGTTTTTCATTAAAGATCCTGGCGCCGGGATATTTTTCATCCACAATCTTACCCCGCGGATCCTTCAGCGTAAGATCCAGCGCACTGCCGCCCCAATTAAGAGTGGAATGCAACTGTCCCAAACCTTGAGCAACCTGAATCTTGCCGACTTCCTTTGTTTCCCCTTGACTGATTTCCCCTTTAAACGCGGCTAAAATTTTTCCGGTGGCCTCATGCCGCACCTTAAGATAGACATTTTGAAGATCAAAGTTTCCTTCGGCGTAACTGTAGCTTCCCCCGGTACTTTGGGCAATCCGCTGCAAAAGATCCTCGTCCAAATCGCCGGGATCGCCAAAACCAATGGTAAAAATCAAATACCCTGCTTCCTGAGCAAGTTTGACAGGACCTTCGACAATTTCATCCCTGGAAAGCCCGGTGTTGGTTTTTCCATCGGAAAGCAAGATAATCATCTTCTTTTTTGCCTCTGTTTCTTCCAGTTGAGCATTGGCTAAAGCCAGTGCATCGCCAATGTTGGTGTTGCCTGAAGCACTTAAATTTTCGATTATTTCCCTGGCCTGCTCAATCTCCCGGGTGGCCGCCAATTCCAAACTGGCGCTTGTAGCAAAGGTAATCACGCTTACCTCATGCTTTGGCCCAAATTTCTCGCTTTCCCTGGCAATCAACCCCAACATTTGGGAGGCAGCCGTTTTAGCAGATTCGATCTTTACGCCGTCCCGCCAATTTTCATTCATGCTGTCTGACACATCCAGAACTATAACCGTACTGGTAAGGAGTACATCGCCGGCCGCGCCGGGGACGCCACTGCCGGCCGAGCCGGGGGCGGCACCGGTGGCTGCGCCGGGGGTGGCACTGGTGGAATCATCGGGAACTTTTGTCCGCTGTTGCCCGACGGCCCCACTTGGAAAATTTACCGGTATCCCCTCCTCCCTTAATTTTTCTTTCAAAAAGCTGACCGGCTCTGTGCTCCTGGTCAGGACCAGGTAAGGATAGTATTTAATCTTCGGATCATTGCGCTTTGTTGCCAGTTCATAAAGAACCCGGTAGTTTTCCAGGCAGGTATCATCCAGCTCCAGGCCATCCAGGGCGATTTTAAGCGCTTTTTCCAGGTTCCCATTTTCCAGGTGGAACCTGGCAACATCAGCATACAGGCAGGGATTTTTCTCACTGGCAAGGTTTATCCTCTCGATCAACTGTTCTGCCGCTTTGGGGTCATTGTTTTTAAGGTGGGAAAGAGCGGCGTAAACCACTGTTTTGGAGAACTGCGGGCCTTGCCCCAAATTAGCAAATTCCTCAATGGCCTTTTCGTACTGCCCGGAGTTGTAGTAACCGTATATTTTCAGCATCCGGCCAACTTTTTCATTTTCCGCCAGCGTTTGCTCCCCGAAAGCAATTACCGCCGGCCAGTCGCCATTAAACAGTTTGTCAATCAATTCGTAGGCTGCCTGCTGATTTAAACTTATCTCCAGAGATTTTCTCAAAGCTTCCAGGGCCTTTTCTTTATCTCCGACTCTTACATAAGCTTCCGCCAGGAGGCTGTAACTGCGCTCGTTATCTCTGTTTATCGAGGCGCATTCGAGAAGCAGGTTTATGGCTTCTTCCGTTTTGCCCTGGTGCAGCAACAACCTGGCCAGGCCTTCGTATGCAGGTAGATAACCCGGGTCGGCCTTAATCAGTTCCTTGTAGACTTCTATGGCCCGGTCAGGTCTGTTTTCATCAACGTACAGCCCCGCCAGGGCAAGCTTTAACTGTGCTTTGTCCTCTACAACATTTAACCCCTGCTCGTATACCCTTTTAGCTTCTTCATAGTAACCCTGGAGAGTGTACGCTTTCCCAAGGCCTTTATAGGCAGGCAGGTTCTTTGGGTCTATTTTCAACACTTCATTGTAGGCTAAAACAGCTTCTTCAAATTTGCCTTCGCTCAGGTATTTAACCGCCAGTTCCAGCTGCTTGTTTACCCCGGCGCCGGTCTGGCTGCAGCCCGCAACCATAAGAAAGAAGAGAAGCAGGGTGGCTGTCAGCAAAGCATTATTTTTTTTAAGGTGCTTCAATGTAATCACCCCTGCCAGTTCCTTTCTTACATTACCTAACGCTCAATGTTGATGATTGCAGCACCCGTAGTAAAATTATCTTTGCTCTTCATTTCCTGACTTGCCAGGCTGATGCTTTTCACAGGTTTTATAAAGGGATATACATCCCGGTTAAATTCACGATATGCATCCCGGTCAAATTCAAAAAGGGTGTCGGAGACCAGTTTTACTCCTTTCTCCACGTCCAAATAAATAAGGTTGTCCTGAGGTGAAGGCAGGTTAGCGGTGGCTTTTTTAAACGCTGCGCTGCTGGCCAGGACTTCTTTATCGGCGCCCATAGCCTTTTCGAGCATTTGCCTGGAAGTTCCAATTACCAGGTAACCGTCCCGAATGCCGTAACCACCTATAAAGTCTCCTGTATAGGGGTCAAGAAGGTAATGAATTTCCTGCCCGTTTAACGTTCCGTCATATACTCTCAACCCTTCTCTGGCCAGTAAACCTGTTATCTTCCGCATCTTGCTCCCGACTGCCTGAGGGTCCCCGGCGGCGAAAAGCGCAAGTACCCCGAGGGGAACATCTCTTGCACCGAAGAGCCCGTTTCTATCCGAACAAATCCCAAAGGCGACTTCTCCTTTCATCCAGGATAGAATATCGCTTTCCAAACTGATGCCTGACTCTCTTTCAAAATAGTAAAGTTCTTCATTAAAATCGTCAAAGGCGGGCTGGCTTCTCACTTCACTTAAGAAATCTTCGATGTTTTTCCTAAATTCGGAAAACCCCAGGTAGGCAATTGCATCGTTGGGAACTATTTCGTTTGCTTTTTTCAGGCTGGCGGGACTCCTGGCAGTATCCTGGCTTCCTGCAGGCATTTTCTCCGGATCGTAAGCTAAAGCGTAATCTATACGCACACCTTCATCAACAAAGGATAAAGACACGCCCATCCCCTTATATGCCTTTAGCTGGCTGAACTGTTGAAACTGCCAGTCATCATCTGTGATGGCCCTTGCAACATCCTGAAAATCCAGATACAAAGCGCCTGACCTGCTTTTGGGCAACTTATTCATAACTGTCAATTCTCACTTTAATTTAGCCCAACCCCTGCCCATTTTCGCAGACTAAACAATCTGCAACTATTTCCGATACCAGAATAATCTGCAACTGC